>NZ_JARVSS010000022.1:0-211405 GCF_030209095.1 Pseudomonas sp. lyk4-R2A-8 | reverse complement strand
GCGCCGGAAGTGGGGCGAATTATAGACTTCTGGAATCTGCCGTCAAGCGTTAATTTGATTTTTCTATCAACTGTCTGAAAAAGTACCTTACGTTATCTAAAAGCAGGCCCACACACTCTAAACTGAGCAATATATTGCTCAGCCATGTTCATTTGAGCATCATATAGGGCCTGCCTCCCGAACATGACCCGGACCCATTACTAATGACCTCCTCTTCTCGCAGCCTGGTATCGACATTCTTTCCCGTCGGCCTGCTGTTGATCGCCATGGCGTCCATTCAAACCGGCGCCTCATTGGCCAAAAGTATGTTTCCTATCGTCGGTGCACAAGGAACAACGACCGTACGTTTGATTTTCGCCAGCGTGATCATGCTGCTTCTACTGCGCCCATGGCGCGCAAGGCTGACAGCCAAATCGCTGCGTACTGTAATCATCTACGGGATGGCCCTGGGCGGAATGAACTTCCTCTTTTATATGTCACTGCGCAGCGTCCCACTGGGTGTCGCCGTAGCGCTTGAATTCACCGGCCCGCTTGCCGTCGCCATCTATACCTCGCGCCGAGCGGTCGATTTCCTGTGGATAGCCCTCGCGATCGTCGGGCTGGTGCTCTTGATTCCTTTGGGTGAAGCCAGCCACGGAATTGATTTGCTCGGCGCCGGCTATGCCCTGGGCGCGGGGATCTGCTGGGCACTCTATATCCTGTTCGGGCAGAAGGCGGGGAACGATAATGGCGTCCAAACCGCTGCTCTGGGGGTGTTGATCGCCGCACTGTTCGTGGCACCTATCGGCATTGTCCACGCAGGCACCGCCCTTCTGACGCCAGCGCTGATCCCGATTGGCATTGGAGTGGCCATTCTCTCCACCGCCCTGCCCTACACACTTGAGATGATTGCGCTCACGCGCCTGCCCGCCCGCACCTTCGGCACGCTCATGAGTATCGAGCCGGCTTTCGGCGCGCTGTCCGGGCTGTTTTTCCTTCAGGAGCACTTATCCATAGCGCAGTGGATGGCCATCACCTGCATCATTCTGGCATCCATCGGAGCCACATTGACCATGCGTAAGGAGTCCAAACCGCTGGTCCCGGCGGATTAAGTCATCAACGCATGTAGATCTGGTATTTGCAGCGCATTTAGGCCATGTTTAGCCAGCAAACCAATCGCATTCATGGAGTTTTTCGACAAGGACAGCACGAACGCTACGCTCGAGAGCGAATAGAGCCGACTTCAAACATTGCGAAGCGGCTATTTAAGGATGGGAATGAAACGAATTTTGATACTGTTGATGGTCGTAGCGATTGCTGGCTGTGCGGCGACCACAAAAACAGAAGTGAAAAGAGGCAAAAAAGGACTGCACATCAACTGCTCCGGCCTGTCCTCCTCCTGGGATCAGTGCTACACCAGCGCAACCCATTCCTGCGGCACCAAGGGCTACCGGGTCATCGCGAAGTCCGGTGACAATTCCGAAGAGCCAGGTGACTACCCTTTCGGCCTGAACCCTGCCGGCTATACCAGTCGCAGCATGATCGTGATTTGCAAGTAGTCGGGCTCAAAGCGTGCGTCGACTGCCTGGCCGACGCCCACTTGAAATGGCAATCATCAAATCGGTGTCGTACGCACCTGCAACCATTCAAGCCCCGCACCGCTGAGCAAAGGGCTCAAGCGCTCACGCACCTGTTCATGGTAAGCGTTGAGCCACGCGCGCTCATCCGCCGTCAACATGGAAGACTCCAGGCAACGGGTGTCGATTGGGCATAAGGTCAAGGTTTCGAACTTGAGGAACTCACCAAACTCAGTCCTGCCCGCCTCGCGATTCAACGCCAGGTTTTCGATTCGCACACCCCAACGTCCAGGGCGGTAGGTGCCGGGTTCGATAGACGTGATCATTCCGGGTTGCATCGCAGTCTGCGGCGCAGGCGCGGCCTGATAGGCAATCACCTGCGGGCCTTCGTGCACGTTGAGGAAATAACCTACGCCGTGGCCCGTGCCATGTCCGTAATCCACGCCATCGGCCCAGATCGGCGCACGAGCGATCGCGTCCAGCAACGGCGACAAGATACCCTTGGGGAAATGCGCACGGGACAACGCAATCACCCCCTTGAGCACACGAGTGCAGTCACGCTTTTGCTCATCGCTCGGCGTACCGACAGGCACCATCCGTGTAATGTCCGTAGTGCCGCCCAGATACTGGCCACCCGAGTCGATCAGCAACAGACCATCACCTTCGATAACCGCGTGCTCTTCTTCGGTGGCGTGGTAATGGGGCATAGCGCCATTGGCATTGAATGCCGCAATAGTGTTGAAACTCAGCGATACATAATCGGGACGACGCGCACGCGCAGCCGTCAGGCGCTCATCGATCGTCAGCTCGGTAATGCGCTCATGTCCCAGCGCACTGTCCAGCCAGGCGAAGAATTCGCACAACGCAGCGCCATCCTGCTCCATGGCCCGGCGGATATGCTCTGCATCGGCCAGGCTCTTGCGCGATTTAGCCAGTGTGGTCGGGTTAAGCCCTTCGATCAGCTTGACGCCGGCATTCAGGCTTTCCAGCAGACCGGCTGTCACGCGAGCCGGGTCAACCTGCACACTGGCGCCCGGCGGAACGCCACGTAGCGCGTTCGCTACCTCGTTGTAGTCACGTAGCGTCACGCCGTCCTGCTCAAGCGCAGCGCGCAACTCGGCGTCGACTTTACCCAATGCCACGAACAACGTGGCCTGTTGCTGATTGATCAATGCAAAAGACACAAACACCGGGTTGAACGACACGTCACCGCCACGCAGGTTGAACAACCAGGCGATGTCATCCAGCGTGGCGATGAAATGCCAATCGGCGCCGTTCTCTTTCAAACTGGCGCGCAGCGCAGCGAGCTTCTCGCCTCGGCTGACAGTCGCCTGTGGCGGAAGGTGCTGATAGATCGGCTGCTCGGGCAGGCTCGGGCGATCTTTCCAGACCTCATTGAGCAGGTCGATGTCGGTGCGCAGGCGCGCGCCACGCTCTGCCAGCCTGGCACTCAGGGTTCGCGCCGACGCGACCGCCATCACCGCGCCGTCCACCGCAACCACGCCGCCTTCAGGTGTCTGTTCGGCAAGCCAGTCCAAGGGGCCGGGCTGGCCCGGCTGCAACTTCACAAGCTCGATACCACTGCCCTTCAGTTCCTTGGTTGCCTGCTCCCAGTAACGGCTGTCGGCCCAAACACCGGCGAAGTCGGCGGTAACAACCAGCGTGCCCACCGAGCCATGGAATCCAGACAGCCATTGTCGCCCTTGCCAGTAACCCGGCAGGTACTCCGACAAATGCGGATCGGCCGACGGCACCAGCAGGGCATGAATGCCTTCGCGGCTCATCAGCTCACGGGTATGCGCCAGGCGCTGCGGAACCGTTCCATGGATCAAAGGCTGCGTGCTCATTGTGTCTCCTGCTAACCACGAATAATTGTTATGTGTTGCGACTGAAAACTCAGACCGCCCAGAACGCCGGTGCAGTGGCGAGTGCCGCCTTGATCAACTGAACCGCCTGGTCGATGTCCTGCTCGGTGGTAAACCGCCCCAGGCTCAAGCGAATGGTACGATCGGCGCTACGGGCGTCATGGCCCAATGCCAGAAGTACATGGGACGGCGCATTGTTGGCCGAGTTGCAGGCCGACGTCGCGGAGAACGCGATGCCTGCACTCAACGCAGCCGAGTTGAATTCACCTTCGCCAAACGTAAGGCTCAGGGTGTGGGGGATACGTTCGGTGGGGCTGCCGTTGAGGCGCACGCCGGCTACGCCGTCCAACTGCTGGAGCAAACGCTGACGCAACGTCATCACCTTAGCGTTCTCCTCGACAAATGACTCGGACGCCAAGGCAAACGCCGCTCCCATGCCGGCAATCTGATGGGTCGCCAGAGTGCCGGAGCGCAAGCCGCCCTCATGCCCACCGCCGTGAATCTGTGCCGATACCTTCTGCTGCGCACGCGCTCCTACGTACAGCGCGCCGATGCCCTTGGGGCCATACAGCTTGTGCGCGGAAAACGACATCAGGTCCACCGGCCACTGCGCCAGGTCAATCGCGACCTTACCCGCCCCCTGCGCCGCATCCACATGCAGCAAGGCCCCTTGTTCACGCACGCGCGCGCCGATGGCGGGGATGTCGTTAAGTGTACCCAGTTCGTTATTCACCAGCATCAGCGACACCAGGAACGTGTCATCGCGCAATGCCTCGCTGACCGCCTCGACGCTGATCAAACCATCGGCGTCCGGCACCAGGTAGGTCACGGCCACGCCGGCCTCCTGCAGCTGCCGCGCGGTATCCAGGGTGGCCTTGTGTTCGATCTGGCTGGTGATGATGTGCCCACCCGCGATGCCACGCGCCTGGGCCACACCCTTGATCGCGAGGTTGTTGGATTCAGTCGCACCGGAAGTCCAGACGATCTGCTCAGGCTGCGCTCCCACCAACTCGGCGACCTGACGTCGCGCCTGCTCGACCGTGTGCCTGGCCGCCTGGCCGAAGGCATGGGAGCTGGACGCCGGGTTACCGAAATTGGCATTGAAGCCCAGGCATTCGACCATCACCTGGATGACCCGCTCATCCACCGGTGTGGTGGCGGCGTAGTCGAAATACAACGGACGTTTAGTCATGACGTTCAAACACTCGCAGAGCAGGTTCCCGAGAGCAGTGTCTCAGGGGCATTGACCGGAACAAGAGGTCGTCAGGTTTACCCGATCGGATGCCATTAAAGAAGGACCACTTTATTTAATTGTGCGTAGGAACGCTCCTGAAATTCAGCTTAACAGGCTGAAGCGGCCCCAAGGAAAACAAAAAGCCCGAGGATTCTTGACGGAAACCTCGGGCTTTTTGCCGCCGAACGGGGGTCAACTGGGGCGCCCGTGCAACGTGATGCTGCGCTCGGCGTTCATTTCGCCCTGCCTATCAAAGCCGAAGGGTTTGGCCGGCTGGCCGGTCAACGCTGCGCGCTGGCGTTGGTATTCGTCAAAAGACAGTCCGCGACGACTCAACGATTCCAGCGCCAGTTGCTTGGTTTCTTCCGCTGAGTAAGGACGCAACTCAGGGGCAGGATGGTTCGCACAACCGGCGAGTACAGAGACGACAAGTAATAGGGAAACAGCAAGAAAACGGTGCATGGCGGCGGTCCTGAGAGAGAGGTTCAAGTCAATGAACACAGGCTACTCCCGCCCCTGCAGAGTGAAAAATCATCGTCCGTGATAGTTGCTATCAACCTTTCCGGCACCTTCGATAGCCATCACGCATATTCATTATTGATCTATAAATATAAAAATACAGTCATTTACGGAATAACAATGACCTTCTATAAATGCGCTCAACACGCCGAAACTGTTTGCTGCACAACTGTTGTCCAGGCAACAGCTCTTCAACAAAACAGCAGGCAGGCAACAGCCGCTTTGCAACGCTAAGCCCGCAAGCTCCGCCAGCCGAGGCCTGCGGCTATTGGTACAGCTCTTGCTCAACCCGGTGCACACCCTGTTACGAACCCTGTTGAAAAAGGAACTGTGCATGACCCGCCCTCTAAACGTTGTAGCCCTCTCCGGGGGAGCCTGGCGCCCGTCTCGAACACGTGTACTGGCCCAAGCGCTGCTGGATGAACTGGCCACGCGATTGCCAATCCAGTCCACGCTGATCGAACTGGGCGACATCGCCCGGCCATTAGGCGCGGCCCTGTCGCGCGACGAGTTACCCGCCGAGATCGAAGCTCAACTGCTGAGTATCGAACAGGCCGATCTGCTGATCGTTGCCGCGCCGGTGTATCGCGGCTCTTACCCAGGCCTGCTCAAGCACCTGTTCGACCTGATAGATCTCAACGCGCTGGTCAACACGCCGGTTCTGCTGGCAGCCACCGGCGGCAGCGAACGGCACGCGCTTGTGCTGGATCATCAGCTGCGTCCGCTGTTCAGCTTCTTCCAGGCACTGACCCTGCCCATCGGTGTGTACGCCACTGAAGCCGACTTTACCGACTACCAGATCACCAGCGAGCTACTGAAAGGCCGTATCCAACTGGCTGCCGAGCGCGCTGCGCCGCTGCTGGCCGTGCATGCGCCCTCACTGTTGAAAATTGCCTGAGGATAATGAGTCATGGATGTTTTCTGGTTCTTGCCCACCCACGGCGACGGTCATTACCTGGGCACCACTCAAGGTGCACGGCCGGTGACACTCAATTACCTCAAGCAGGTCGCCCAGGCCGCTGACAGCCTGGGTTACCACGGCGTGCTGATTCCCACCGGTCGCTCGTGCGAAGATTCCTGGGTAATCGCCTCGGCGCTGGTGCCATTGACCGAGCGCCTGCGCTACCTGGTAGCGATTCGCCCAGGCATCATCTCGCCCACGGTATCTGCACGGATGGCGGCGACCTTGGATCGCCTGTCCAACGGGCGCTTGCTGATCAACGTGGTCACCGGTGGCGATCCGGATGAAAACCGCGGCGACGGCAGCTTTCTCGACCATGCCGAACGCTACGAAGTCTCTGACGAATTCCTCAGAATCTGGCGTCGCGTCCTTCAGGGCGAATCCGTGGACTTCAAAGGCAAGCACCTGCACGTACAGAACGCCAAGGCCCTTTACCCACCGGTGCAGAAGCCCTATCCGCCGCTGTACTTCGGTGGCTCCTCGGACGCGGCCCATGACTTGGCCGCCGAGCAGGTCGACGTGTACCTGACCTGGGGCGAACCGCCTGCCGCCGTCGCGGAAAAACTCGCCGATGTGCGTGAACGCGCCGCTCGCCACGGGCGCACCGTGAAGTTCGGCATCCGCCTGCATGTAATCGTGCGCGAGACCGAAGAAGACGCCTGGAAAGCCGCCGACAAATTGATCGAGCACATCAGCGACGAGACCATCGCCGCCGCGCAAAAATCCTTTTCGCGCTTTGACTCCGAAGGCCAGCGACGCATGGCCGCCCTGCATGCCGGCCGCCGCGACAACCTGGAAATCGCTCCCAACCTGTGGGCCGGCGTCGGCCTGGTGCGCGGCGGCGCCGGAACTGCCCTGGTGGGCAACCCACAGCAAGTGGCCGAGCGCATCAAGGAGTACGCGGACCTGGGCATCGAGAGTTTCATCTTCTCCGGCTACCCCCATTTGGAAGAGGCGTATCGCTTTGCCGAACAGGTATTTCCATTGCTGCCCGAGCCCTACGCCAGCCTGGCCGGGCGTGGCATCACCAACCTCACCGGCCCGTTCGGCGAAATGATTGCCAACGATGTATTGCCCGCGAAGAACTGATCGACGCAGCGGTGGGAGCGGCGCCGGCCATTCCCACCTCGATAAAGAGGAATACCCGTGACAGCTAAACCTCACAGCGTCCCGCCATCACCGTTGCAGACCGCCAAACTGCTGGCCGCCGAATTCGCTCTCACTGCGGTTAAGCGCGACGAACACGGTGGCACGCCCAAAACCGAACGTGATGCCCTGCGCCAGAGCGGCCTGCTGGCACTCAGCATCCCTGCGCAATACGGTGGGCTGGGAGCAACGTGGAGCAGCACACTGGCGGTCGTGCGCGAATTCGCCAAGGTCGACAGTTCCATCGCCCACATCTTCGGTTTCCACCACCTGATGCTCGCCACCGTGCGCCTGTTTTCACGGCCGGACCAATGGCAGCCGTGGTTCGAACAGACCGCACGCAAGAACTGGTTCTGGGGCAACGCCCTCAACCCGCTGGACACCCGCACCGTGGTAAAGGATTTCGGCGGCTGGCGAGAGTTTTCCGGTAAGAAAAGTTTCTGCTCCGGAGCCAGCGATTCCCAAATGCTGATCGCCTCCGCAGTGGACGAGAACGCTGGCGGCAAATTGCTGATTGCCGCCATCCCCAGCGGCCGCAGCGGCATTACTTTGCACAATGATTGGAACAACATCGGCCAGCGCCAGACCGACAGCGGCAGCGCGAGCTTCGAACGGGTACGTGTGGAGGAATCGGAATTGCTGCTCGACCCGGGCCCACTGAGTACCCCTTTTGCCTGCCTGCGGCCGCTGATTGCGCAGTTGACCTTTACCCATATGTTTCTCGGCATTGCAGAAGGCGCCTTTGCAGAGGCACGCCACTACACCCTCACCGAGAGCCGCCCGTGGCACAAGTCCGGCGCCCAAGGCGTAGACCAGGACCCTTACGTGCTGCATCACTACGGCGAGTTCTGGGTGGCGCTCGAAAGCGTACGCCTGCTGGTCGAACGCGCCGCCGATTTACTGGATGAGGCCTGGGCCAAAGGACCGGCCTTGGGTGAAAAGCAACGGGGTCAATTAGCGATTGCCATTGCCACCGCCAAAGTCGCCGCCACTCGCCAAGGCCTGGATTTGTGCAGCCGTCTGTTCGAAGTCACCGGCGCGCGGTCCACCCACGCATCGCTGCGCCTGGACCGACACTGGCGCAACCTGCGCACGCAAACCCTGCACGACCCGGTGGACTACAAGCTCCACGAACTGGGGGACTGGGCGTTGAACCAGTCCCTGCCGACTCCAACGTTCTACTCCTGAGAGGTGCCTCATGCAGCTTCTGACACTACCGCCCTCACCGGCCCTGGCGACCTCCATCCGGGCCACCGCGCAGGTCTTTGAAGACCCCAAGTCCCAGGCCCTGCTCGACCATATCCAGCAAGTGGCGCCCAGCGAAGCCAGTGTGTTGATCATCGGCGAGACCGGCACCGGCAAAGAGCTGGTGGCCCGCCACATTCATAACCTCAGCGCGCGGCGTAATCGTCCGTTCGTGGCGGTGAACTGCGGGGCCTTCTCCGAATCCCTGGTGGAAGCGGAATTGTTCGGCCATGAGAAAGGCGCATTCACCGGCGCACTCAGCGCCAAGGCAGGCTGGTTTGAAGAAGCCGACGGCGGCACCCTGTTCCTGGACGAAATCGGTGATCTGCCCATGGCGATCCAGGTCAAATTGCTAAGGGTGCTGCAGGAGCGTGAAGTGGTGCGCCTGGGCTCTCGCAAAAGTATTGCGATTGATGTGCGCGTGCTGGCGGCGACCAATGTGCAATTGGAAAAGGCCATCAACGCCGGGCATTTTCGCGAAGATCTCTACTATCGCCTCGACGTGGTCAGCCTCGAACTCAGCCCGCTGCGCGAACGCCCAGGCGATATCCTCCCGCTGGTTCGCCACTTTATCGAAGCCTACAGCCAACGCCTGGGCTACGGCCCGATCGCCATCAGCCGTGAAGCGGAACTCAAGCTCAAAAGCTACAGCTGGCCGGGCAATATTCGCGAGCTGGAAAACGTGATCCACCACACCCTGCTGATCTGCCGCGACGGCGTGATCGAGCGCGATGACCTGCGCCTCTCAAACCTGCGTATCGAGCGCCAGGACGACCCGGGGCACGTTGCCGATAACAGTGCCGAAGCCCTGCTGGAGCGAGCCTTCCAGAAGCTGTTCGAAGAACAGGCCGGCGCCCTGCATGAAAAAGTCGAAGACACCCTGCTGCGCGCCGCGTACCGGTTCAGTCATTACAACCAGGTGCACACCGCCAATCTGTTGGGGCTGAGCCGTAATGTGACACGCACCCGCCTGATCAAGATCGGCGAACTGGTGGTTAACAAACGCCGGCCTGGGGAAACCCTTCAAGGCGAGCGAATGCTGCATCTATCCATTTAGTCGACAGCGCCACGCGCAGTGACTGGCTCGACACCCAATCCCCCTCGTCGGAAGCGCCATAGCCTTGATTGACGTCGCCTATAGTGAAAAACCGGTCATTCCGGTTTTATCCACTCGCCAATCAAGGAGAACGCTATGAGCGTCAACCCAATACCCGAGGGCTACCAGAGCATCACGCCCTATCTGGGCATCGACAAGGCCGCCGAAGCCATCGAGTTCTACAAGAAAGCGTTCAACGCCACACAGATCATGCGCCTGGATATGCCCGACGGCCGGGTCGGCCATGCGGAACTGCGCATGGGTGGTTCAGCGATCATGCTGGGTTCGCCCTGCGATGAAGCAGCCCTGCGCAATCCAGACGAACACGCCAGTGTCGGCCTGCATCTCTATGTCCAAAACGTGGACGAGCAATTCAAGCAAGCCGTTACCGCCGGCGCGAAGGTCGTGTCCGAGCCGCAGGACCAGTTCTATGGCGATCGCAGCGCAACCGTGAAAGATCCGTATGGCCACCTCTGGTTCCTGGCGACCCGCAAGGAAGACCTGACTCCTGAACAAATCCACCAGCGCGCCGAAGAGCTGTTCAGGCAGGGATGAAGGTCGGCTATCGGTTTTATACCCGCGCAGTTCATGGGGGGGTCGACTCGACCTGCCGTGCTGCGCGGGCGCCTATCCACACAGTCATGATCAGCAGCGCGCTCAGCGGCAGCCCATGGAACAGAATAATCACTTGGGCGGGTGTCCACGTCAGGTAGAACGGCCCCACCACCAGCATCCCCACGCCGAAACCGGCCATTTGAATCAGCGTCAATAAACTGAAGAGCGGCAGGCGCAGGCGATCGGGTTCACTTTGTGCACGGGACACCAGGGCCACCTCCGATATCCCGTCCCCGAGCCCGGCCCACACCACCAGCAGCAGCGCCAGCCACAACTGGGTCTGCTGAAACGTCAGGATAAAGCCGCTGGACATCAGCGCCACACCCAGCATGAACAGGCGCTCCATGGCGTGCAGACCGCGACCTTTCAACACCGCGCTGGCCAGCCGTGCGCCGACGAACTTACCGCAGGCCCAGACCGCCAGCAGATAACCCATGACGGTTTTCGCAGTATCCGGCGAAATGTATTGAGACAGTACCGGCCAGCCCACGTTATGCGCGGCGCTGCCCAGGGTGTCGAGCATGCTGATCAGCAACATGGCCGCCAGCACAGGCGCGCCTCGCAGCCCTTTGGTCAATGCGTGCCACTCGGCAGCGAAGCTGCGATGCTCGGCCATGGCAACCGAATACAAGGCGCGTAATGGCAGGATCAGGCACGCGGCCACCCCGTAGGTGCCGATGTTGACCGCGAACACCGCTTCGAAACCGCCGGTGGCGATCAGCAACCCTGAAAGCAAACTGCCGAAGACCGCCCCCGTGGCGGCCGCAGACGTGATCCACGCGTTGGTGTCCACCCGCTGCTCAAGCGCCACCCACGTGGGCAGTTGACTGTTGAGGCCGATGGCAAACAGCGAATTGCACAAGCCGATGCCAAACGCGATGAAGGGCAGGACGCTCAACTGATGCGCGGGTATCAGCACCAGCAGCGGCACCAACAGCAGTGCCCGCGCCAGGTCCAGCCCGGCCAGCGTGCCGCGCCCGGCAAAGCGCCGAAAAAACGGGATACCGAACAGACTGGCGACAATCCCGCCGGTCACCCGGCACGCCAGAAAAACACTGACAAACACCACGCTTTGGCTAAGCCAATAAACATAGGTGGATAACGCCACCATGTTGAGAAACGCACCGAAGTCCGAAACGCCGCGGGCAAAGACAATCAGCCGCGCGTTTCGGGTCGACAGGCCCTGCTGAACATCCTGGCTCATGAAGACGCGGCCTCATCATCAACGCTCTGGCGACGCAGGCTGACCAATAACACATCGCGCCAGGCTGGCGCGGATTGCGTCTGCGGTCGAACCTCAGCAGCGCGGTGGTAGAGACCACGGTCATTGATCACGATAGTTTCCAGGAAATGCGCCATTGGCAGGCTGAACACCCGGCTCTGTTCTGTCTCATGGGTAAAAATCTCCGAGACCACCGGCACCGTGTTGCATTCGCCGATGAAGTGCATGAACACCCAGTCCAGGCCGTCCTGATGAATACCTGACGTCGTGGGGCTGCTTGAGTACGCCTCCGCCCTGATCCGGAACTGGTGGATATCGATGGTGTACGCCTGCTCATCCAGGCACGGGCCAATGATCGCAAGGTCGGTGGCCAACACTTTACGCATCAGCGGATGCTCGATAAAGCCATCCTCGCAATAGCTCAAATGGTTCACGCCCTGGCGGTAGTTGACGGCGTAAGTGACGGTGGACGTGTACGCGGCGTTCCGGTCGATCTGCAATTGACGCCCAGGCGATAAACGATAGCGCAGGATGCGACGTTCGCGATGCGTGTATTCCTTGAACGCCTCGTCCCGGACCAGGTTTGCCCAGTAAGCACAAAAGCTCTGCACTTCGCCTGGCCCAGCCGCAACCAACGCGGCAAAGTCGCGGTAATGACAATACCGCTGCTCAAGCAAGCGCGCTGAAATCTGCTGGGTATTCACGCTTCTATCCTTCAGCAGGGCGATCAATGATCACGCGCAGGTTGTGCACGAGGGCTTCGTGCAGGGCATAGGCATGGGCGGCATCGTCGACCTGGGCCCAGCACTTGAGCAGATAGTGCTCTTCGATATCCGCGTCAATGGTATTGCCGGGGTCCTGCTGCGCGTACTCCAGCACCGAGGGGTGTCGATCCAGATACGCCGAACCTTCGATGCCCCTGAATTGGCCGCTGTGCTGCGGATAAATCGCCAGCATTGCGTAGTGTTGCCGGGCCTCGAGGACCTTGCGCGCGCCTGCCTCCAGTTTTGCGTCAAGCGTTTGGTCGCCCAGCAGCAACGAAAGATACAGTTCAAAGGGGTTGATCGCAGCCAGGTCACGGAACGCCGCGCTCACATACAGGCCTCCCACGCGGGGGTTGATCTCTATCACCACCGGGCCCTCGGCGGTCATTCGGAATTCGAAATGCACCACGGCGTTGGTCAGGCCGACCACCTTCAGGCAATCCACCGCATAAGCACGGATCTGCTCGCATTGGGCTTGGGTGAACGACGTCGGCGGCGAAATCAACAGGTTCTCAAGCACAGTGCCACTGCGCTCGGTGAGCAGCAGTTTCTCGTTGATCAGCACCGCGTGGGCGCGCTCGCCGAGCATCACACATTCCACACTGCCTTCGATGCCGGGTATATAGCCTTCTAAAAGAACACTGCGACCCGGATGATACTCATGCCTCTGACCGTCCTCTTCCGGCAACGCGTGGGCACAACCATAGAAATCCGCGTAGGCAGCCGCGCCGTGTTGCTCGACGAAATGCCGGTAATGGTCCTGCAGCTCAGTCCAATTCGAACATTTCCTGATAAACGCCGACGCACCGCCGAAGGGCGGTTTGGCAATGAGCGGATACCCGACCCGCTCGGCACCTTCGCGAAGTTCTCGCTCGTCCTGGCACAGGGCGAACGGCACGGAGCGAAGCCCTTGCTTTTTCAGCATTCGGCGCATCAGGAACTTGTTATTACACGCGCTGATGGCATCCGGCTGGCTATGCACCAGCCCGAGCCGCCGACACGCCTGCGCGACGATACGACCTACTTCGCCTTGGGCGGACGGATGACCGGCCTGGCAGAAAATCGCCAGAATGCGATAACGCCCATCCAGTTCGCCGACCAGCTCCAGAATGCTCAGCTCGCTCAGTGCGTCCAGCAGGAACACTTCGTCGCTGTCATCCAGCAGCCGCTGCAGGTGTCTGCGCCCCGCCACGCCGGCGGTCAGACACCGCAGCCCTCGGGCGCGAGCAACGGCGAAGTGCGGCTCACGGTAGTGATAGCGAACAGAAGCGCTGTCATCGACATCAATAAATAAAATAGCGTCTTGATTCATGATGGGTGCGACCTTGTTCCGTAAGTTAATCAGGCATCCTGCCAACGGCACCAATGGCCCTCCCAGTTGCGAAAACAGTAATAACGCTGCCCGCCAACCACGTCGAAGTATGGCAGGTCTTCAGGTTTTTCCAGGTCCAACAAAGGCACCGTGAACTTGCCTTGAGCGTGCGGCAGCACATATTCGGGCAGGGCAATATTGGATACGCGCCGCTTGAGTCGATTCATAATATCGATAGCGTGAGGGATTGAAGCTTTATATTGCGAAGCCCCCGGCGAAAACGGCATGAAATGATATAAGTAATAAGGTTTCACACCCAGGCGATAAAGATCGATAAACAGTTTATGCAGCGTCGCCTCGTCATCATTTACACCGCGTAATAGCGGCATATTGGAAAAGACAATCGGCACTGCACTTTGAATACGCTTGACCGCGGCGGCAAATTCAGTACTGAGTTCCAAGGGATGGCAAACATGCACGCCGAATGCATTGACGTTGTACTTTTCCAGCATCGCCACCAAGGCATCAGTGACCCGGAACGGATTAAAACTCAAGGCGCGCGAGTGTATGCGTATCAGCAGTTCGTCGCTGATGCCACGCAGCGCCGCCAAATTCTCTTCAAGCTTTCGATCAGCCAGCATCAGGGGGTCGCCACCGCTGAGGATCACTTCTTCAATCGCCGGGTTCGCGCGGATATAGGCCAGGGATTCCTTGAAGGAGTCCGTGCTGGCGTTGGCTTTGGCGGTATCCACCTGCAGCGTGCGCAGCGCTTCGAAGCAAAACTGGCAATAGGCATTGCAGGTGTTCGTCATGCGCAGGATGACGCGATTATCGTACTTGTGCTGGCAAATAGGCGTCTTCATCTCGTGACTCAACTCCCAGTTCTCGGAAGTACCGTCATAATCGCCGCTGACCTGCTCACTCCAATACGGCACGACTTGCCGCCACAAGGGATGGTCCATGACCTCGCCGCCGGTCAGTGAACGATTGATCAGATCAACGTAATAAGGCGTGATCTGCATCTTGCGATCTTGCAAGTTATGCTCGATATGCGCAGAGGTTTCTTCACTCCAGCCACCGCACGCAACACGAAGCGAATATTCATCGCGAATGGCGTTCTTTTGCTGCCAGCGCCAGTCTTGCCACTGCACCGAACTATTGATTGAGCGATCGAAAATAGACATCCGTGCTGTCTCTCTGTTTTAACTTGAGTGCGCGCCGTTCTTGAATAGTAATTCGTTGACTCATGACAATACCGGCGCCAGGCAACGGCGACATGAGATCAACTTATTAACGTGTTTATCAATAACAAAGAAGTGATGCGCGCGGGCTGCTTTCCAGCAGATAGGTTGGGGACTTAACCATCTCATTACATCCTTTTAATAAGCGTTTGACTTCCAAGTCCGCCTACACTTAAGACGATGGTTTGGCCGATGTCAAAAAAATACCCATCTTTTTTTCAGGGATTAACCCCTGACGGCCGTAAGGCCTCCATCGCTCAGGCCAGCCTGCCGACCCCCAACGTACGGTTGATCCAAGGCAAAGCGCAGCCCTGAAACATTTTCTTTCATTTGCGCCTTAGGGATTTCTCATTCTCATCCGTCTTAATTTAGATACAGCCTGTCGCGTCAGCAAAAGCTACGACCGGCCTTTTCCGGGCGCCCATCGCCCTTCCGATCAAGACCCTCATTCACATGTCGAAGAAGTCACGCTCCAAACTCTGGTTTCTCGTACACAGCTGGCTGGCCTTGCCCATCTGGTTCTTCGTACTGATCGTCTGCGTCACCGGCACCCTGGCGGTGGTCAGCCAGGAAATCGTCTGGCTGGCCAACCCCGAGATCCGCGCGAGCAAACCGTCCGATGACGCTGAACCGCTGAGCTTCGACCAGGTAATTGCCGCCATCAAGCGCGACGATCCCCAAGTGATCGTGCGCTCCATCATCCGCCCCGATGAGTCGCACTTCGCCTTGAGCGTCGGCCTCAGCTACCCCGACGGTCGCTCGGTAGAGGCCTATGCCAACCCTTATACCGGCGCAATCCAGGGCATCAGCCCGGCATTCGATTTCCAGCAATTTACCCGTGCGTTGCACGGTTGGTGGCTGGTGCCGTTTACCAATGGCTACAGCTGGGGCTGGTATCTGGTTTCATTCCTCGGCTTGCCGCTGCTGGCATCGCTGGTCACCGGCCTGGTGGTGTACAAGCGCTTCTGGAAAGGCTTCCTGCGCCCTACCCTGCGTATTCGCCATGGGGCGCGAATCTTCTGGGGCGACTTCCACAGGCTGAGCGGTATCTGGTCGATCTGGTTCATCGCGGTCATCTCCATCACCGGCACCTGGTTCCTGATTCAGGCATTCCTGGGGGACAACCAGATCTCCATCTCCAGCGAGCCCATCGTGCCGGTGATTGCCCGCGATAAAGTGCCGACCTCGGCCGCCGGCGTTCCGGCACCGATGATCCCCCTGGACGACGCCATCAAGATCGCCACCCAGCGCATTCCGGGGCTGGAGGCCAGCTTCGTGTTCCTGCCGCTCAACGCCTACAGCCACCTGCAGATCGGTGGCCGGGGCTGGTACCCGCTGATGTTCCAGACCGCGCAACTGAACCCCTATGACGGAGATATCGCGGTCTCACACCTGCTCTCCGACCGCACGCCCCTGGAGTTCGTCACCGAATCCATGCGCCCGCTGCACACCGGTGACTTCGGTGGCCTATGGATCAAGTTGATCTGGGCGTTTTTCGGCCTCGTACTGAGCATGATGGTGCTGAGCGGCCTGCTGATCTGGACCAAACGCACCGCCCTGGCCACCGCCAATGCCCTCAAGCGCAGCCACAAAGTACAGCGTCAGGCTGCATCGATTCCCGTTATGCAGACTGAAACCCAGGAGGCCAATCCATGAGCAAAGTCGCTGCCGCACCGTCGCCGCTGCGGACGTTCTGGCTGAAATGGCGTTTTCACCTCAACCTCCTGCTGGTCCTGGTGCCTCTGGGCTTCATGCCCAGGTATTTCGCCGACGCCGCACTGTTTCGTGGAGACACCGGCATCGGCGAACGGGTGGCCGGCGACGTGCAGGTCGGCCCCTGGAGCCTGACCCTCGCCGAATTCCGCAACGAGGGCCCGAGCCCCGATCCCGCCGGGCCGATGAAATTCTTCAACGCCGCCCTGTGCGCCGCCTGTGCCGACCAGGTCAAGGCCACTTACCTGCGCATCGGCAAACCCCGCAGCCTGCGCGCCGCAGGGGTGATCTTCTTTGGCACCCCCTATCGCATGGGTGCCGGCCTGCCGGTGCCTGCGCGCACGCCGCCCGACGCCGAACTGTGGATCACCATGGAAGGCTGGGACGGCACGATGCACCAGGGTTCCATCCCGCTCAGCCAGGCGTCGCCCGCCACCATTGCCTGGCTGAACAAGCAAGGAGTCAAACCATGACCTCAATCCTGCGCGCCTTTACCGCGCTGCTATGCGTGGGCTTCAGTGCCACCGCGCTGGCCCATAACCCGATGTGCGAATGCAAGGAAATACCCGGCGAGCAAATTCAGTGCAAAGGCGGCTTCTCCGATGGCAGCGGCGCTCCCGGCGTGACCCTGGACGTGATCGGCTACGACGAGACCGTCCTGATGCCTGGCAAGCTCGGCGCCGATTCGACCCTGACCTTCAAGAAGCCTTCGGCCGAGTTCTACGTGTTGTTCGATGCCGGCCCCGGCCATGTGGTGGAAATCGACCAAGCGGATATCCAGCCCCAATGAGTACGACACAGGTTGTACGCCCCGCCGGTGCCGGACACGAAACTCTGTATGTGCTGCTGTTGTGCCTGATCATCCTGGCGGTCGCCGGGACAGTGGTGGCACTGCACGGCGAACCCCAGCAGGTTGCGGTCCTGCCCAGCCATCAATTGGATGCGCGACGCGACCTGAGCGCCGCCGAGCAAGGCATCTACGCCGACCTGCGCGTGACCCTGGATGAAATCCACCTGCTGCAACAGGAGCAGAGCGCCCTGCCGACGCCCGAGCAACTGGCCGAGGAAGGCTTCGCGCCGTTCGCTCAGGATGCCAGCTCGGTCAGCCGCGGCGATCACCGCTGGCAGTTGCTGGCACCAGCCGCTTACCTGGGGTTGAGCCAAGTGCCAAGCGTGAGCGGCTCATTGCTGATGCGCGTGCAAGGCAGCGAGCCGGATATCTGGCTCAACCGCACCCAAGACCTTGGCGCCCCTTCCGACCTCACTGACCAGGCGCTGATCGCAGCCGGCTGGCAGCAGGTGGTCGCGCAATTCGATGCCGGCGTGACCCGCCAGCACCGTCACTGAACGAGAAGACCGATTGCCCATGCCTATTTCACCTCCCCTGTTGCGTTTGTTGCTGGTTGGACTGCTCAGCCTGGTACTCGCCCCCTTCGCCCACGCCGATGCCGATGCCGCAAAACGTCTGCGCATCGGCATCACGCTGCATCCTTACTACAGCTACGTAGCCAATATTGTCGGCGACAAGGCCGAAGTAGTGCCGCTGATTCCGGCCGGCTTCAACCCGCACGCCTACGAGCCCCGCGCCGAAGACATCAAGCGCATCGGCACCCTTGATGTGATCGTGCTCAATGGCGTCGGCCATGACGATTTCGCCGACCGCATGATCGCCACCAGCGAACGCCCGGACATCCCGGTGATCGAGGCCAACGCCAACGTGCCGCTGCTGGCCGCCACCGGCAATGCCGCGCGCGGTGCGGGCAAAGTGGTCAACCCGCATACGTTCCTGTCGATCAGCGCGTCGATTGCTCAGGTCAACAACATTGCCCGCGAGCTGGGCAAGCTCGATCCCGACAACGCCAGGACCTACACCCAGAACGCCCGCGCCTACGGCAAGCGCCTGCGCCAGATGCGCGCCGACGCCCTCGCCAAGCTCACCCGCGCGCCCAACCCCGACCTGCGCGTCGCCACCGTGCACGCGGCCTACGACTACCTGCTGCGTGAATTCGGCCTGGAGGTCACCGCAGTGGTCGAGCCGGCCCACGGCATCGAACCCAGCCCCAGCCAGTTGAAGAAAACCATCGATGAACTGCGCGCCCTGGATGTGAAGGTGATTTTTTCGGAGATGGATTTCCCCTCCACTTATGTCGATACCATCCAGCGCGAATCAGGGGTCAAGCTGTACCCGCTGTCGCATATTTCCTACGGCGAATACAGCGCTGAGAAGTACGAAGTGGAAATGACCGGCAACCTCAACACTGTCGTCCGGGCCATCCAGGAGTCGGGGGCATGACCGCCGCAGAACAGCTGAAAGTCGCCAGCATCGGGCCGACCCTGGACTTCGACAAGGTGTCGCTGACCCTGGGCCGCACCGCAATCCTGGTCGACGTGAGTTTCCAGGTACAGCCGGGCAGCATCCACGCCCTGGTCGGCCCCAACGGCGGCGGTAAAAGCTCGCTGATCAAGACCCTCCTGGGGCAGACCCCACATCAGGGGCGCTTGAGCCTGGCGTGGCCGGCTTCGCCCGGCGCCGTCGGCTATGTACCGCAGGCGTTGGAGTTCGACCGAGGCTTGCCGATGACCGTGGATGATTTCATGGCTGCGATGTGTCAGCGGCGTCCGGCGTTTCTGGGCCTGTCCCGGCACTACGCGGCCGCCATCGGCGAAGCGCTGGAGCGGGTCGGCATGCAGGACAAGCGCAAGCGCCGCATGGGCGCGCTGTCCGGCGGCGAGCGCCAGCGCGTGCTGCTGGCCCAAGGCCTGATTCCGGCCCCGCACCTGCTGGTGCTGGATGAACCGATGTCGGCCCTTGATGAAGCCGGCATCCAGGTCTTCGAGCGCCTTCTCAATGACTGGCGCCTGGCCGGCATTACCGTACTGTGGATCGAACACGATCTGGAAGCGGTCGGCCGCCTGGCCGATCGAGTGACCGGCCTTAACCGCCGCGTACTGTTCGATGCCACGCCTAAGGAAGCACTGACTCCGGACCGCCTGCTGACCCTGTTTTCTACTCATCCTCGGAGCACGGCACCATGAGTTATGAAGCCTTTCGCCTGATGGTCCAGGGCTGGGCCTCTTCCGGGTACCTGCCGGAAGCCTTGGCCTACGGGTTTGTGGTCAATGCGCTGCTCGCGGGTCTGTTGATCGGTCCGGTACTGGGTGGGCTGGGTACGCTGGTGGTGGTCAAGCGCTTTGCGTTTTTTTCTGAAGCGGTCGGCCACGCCGCGCTGACCGGCGTAGCCGTGGGCATCCTGCTCGGCGAGCCCTATACCGGACCGTACGGCAGCCTGTTCGGCTACTGCCTGCTGTTCGGCATCCTGCTCAACTACCTGCGCAACCGCACCGGGCTGGCACCCGACACCTTGATCGGCGTGTTCCTCTCGGTGTCCCTGGCGCTGGGCGCGAGCCTGTTGTTGATCCTGGCGGGCAAGATCAACGTGCACATTCTGGAAAACGTACTGTTCGGCTCGGTGCTGACGGTCAACGGCAACGACCTGCTGGTGCTGGCGATTGTCGGCACGCTGGTGATGGCCCTGGCGCTGCCGCTGTACAACCGCATCATGCTCGCCAGTTTCAACCCGCAGCTGGCGGCGGTGCGCGGCGTAGCGGTAAAGACCCTGGATTATCTGTTCGTGATCCTGGTGACATTGATCACAGTGGCCGCGGTCAAGGTCATCGGCGCGATCCTCGTGGGGGCGCTGCTGGTGATTCCGGCGGCGGCGGCGCGCCTGCTGAGCCAGTCGCTCAAAGGGTTCTTCTGGGTCTCGGTGGTGATCGCCACGGTCAGCACCCTCTGCGGGATTCTGCTGCCGATTCTATTCGACCTGCCCATCCCCTCCGGTGCCGCGATCATCCTCGTCGCCGGTATCGCCTTCGCCTGCGCCGCCATTGCGCGTGGCGTCGTCCCCAGTCTGAAAGGGAATCTTGGATAATGCGCTTCGCTCTACGCCCGCTGACCCTGGCCTTTGCCTGCCTGATCGCCGCACCGCTGATGGCGGTCGAATCGGTAAAACCTGCGGTGCATGCCGCCAAACCCGTGAAAGTGCTGGCCTCGCTGCCCATCACCTATGGCTTGGCGGACGTGTTGCTCAAGGGCACCGACGTGCAACTGGAACGCGCCGCGCCGGCCAACCTGCCCGGCTCGCGGCAGGTGGCGTATTTCACGGGGCGTGGCGCGCCGGCGCTCAGCGCCTTGGCCCAGGGCGCCGACGCAGCCATCGGCCTGCGCTCGCTGTGGCCGGATGACCCGCTCTATCCGGTGGCGCGCCGCAGCAATATCCGCATCGTCGAAGTGGACGCCGCGCGCCCGGTCGACGGCGGTTTGCCGGGGATCGCCGTGCAACCCGGCGCGATCGACGGTTTGAATAGCCAGCCCTGGCAATCGAGCAACAACCTGGGGCGCATGGCCGATGTCATGGCCGCCGACTTGAGCCGCCTGGCACCGGATGCCAAAACCAGGATCGACGGCAACCTCGCAGCCCTCAAACAACGCCTGCTCAAACTCAATGCCGACAGCGAGGCACGCCTGGCCAAGGCCGATAACCTGAGCGTGGTGAGCTTGAGTGATCATTTCGCGTATCTGATCAGCAGCCTGAACCTCGAAGCGCTCAGCACCGACGCCCGCCCCGATGCCGAGTGGACGCCCCATGCACTGGGCAAACTCACCGCCGAGCTGAAGGACAATGACGTCGCCGTGGTGCTGCATCATCGCCAGCCAAGTGAAGCGGTAAAAGCCGCGGTGGCGGCAGGTGGTGCACAGCTTCTGGTACTCAACGTCGACGGCGCAGACCCGGTGACGGAGCTGGAAAGCAACGTGGATCAGGTGATCAAAAGCCTGACGCCAAGTGGCTGAATGCCAACGGCCTTACTGAGACCCGAATTGGCCCCTGTCACTCAGACGACATCTACTCCCACATGAATCGCATCATGCCGCCAGAATTCCAGATCGCAATCGATCAGGCGCTGGTGCTGGTCATAGTTGACCCGGGCAATGCGCAGGCCGGGGCTGCCCACCGAGACGCGCAACGCGGCGGCAGCCTCCACCGGCAATGAGGTCGGGACGATCTCGAAACGCACCCGTCCGTAATGCACGTCGTACTTGCGCGCGTACAGCTCGGTCATCGACTGGGTCAAATCACACGCCAGAATCCCCGGAAAATACTGCGGGTTCAGGTAGTGCTCCACATACAGCACCAACCGCCCATCAATGCGCCGCCCCCGGCAGATCTGGATCACGCTGGACAACGCCGGTAACTGCAACCAGGCGCATACCGCCGCCGAGGCCGGTTGCAAGCGCGCGCTGAGCACTTCGGTGGACGCCACCCGGCCCTGGTCGCTGACCATCGCGTGAAAGTGGCTGCGTTGCATCAGGTTGTAGGCCAGGCGCGGCGGCGACACAAACCAGCCGCGGCGCTCTTCGCGATAGATCTGCCCTTGCGCCTCCAGTTGTAACAAGGCTTCCCGCACGGTAATGCGAGTGGTACCAAACAACTCGCTGAGCTTACGTTCGGCAGGCAACTTGCGACCGGGCGGCAACAGACCGTGGTCGATCTGCTCCTGCAGCGCCAGGCCGATGGAGGTCACCGCCTTGATTGCTTCATCACGCATCAACGTTACCTTTCTGGACTAGACCAGCACCGTTCAGGTGCACAAAGCGCTGGGTAAACGGGCCCTTGCTATTGCGTGCAAGCGTAGGCAGGACAAATGACCGAGAGATGACAGCCCCCTGGATGCGGCCTACCACACCCTGCAATACATCGGCCAAGTCCCGCCAATGCGGGCCCTTTGGCGTGGTCTACGCTGAGTCTGCGCGGAGCGACATCGACGCGTTGAAAACGACATCGACATGAAACTGTCATCCATCGGGCCTAGATTGGCTCAGGTATTGCTGACCTAGACCACACCACCGCAATCGTTCATAAAAACGCAGCGTTGTTAACGCCCATAGGAGCTTCGGATGAAACAGCTTTTCCTGGCATCACTGTTAGGCTCGACCATTGCCATGTGCACCGCCGCCATGGCTGCCGATACCGATCTAAAAACGCTGGAAGCCGCCGCGAAGGCCGAAGGCGCCGTCAACAGCGTCGGCATGCCCGATGACTGGGCCAACTGGAAAGGCACCTGGGACGATCTGGCCAAGACCTATGGCCTCAAGCACATCGACACCGACATGAGTTCGGCGCAGGAAATCGCCAAGTTCAAGGCCGAAAAAGACAACGCCAGCGCCGATATCGGCGACGTCGGCGCAGCCTTCGGCCCGATTGCGGTGAAACAGGAAGTGACCCAGCCTTACAAACCGTCCACCTGGGCCCAGGTGCCGGATTGGGCAAAAGACAAGGACGGCCACTGGGCCCTGGCATACACCGGGACGATTGCGTTTATCGTCAACAAGAAGTTGCTGCATGGATCTGAAGTGCCCCACAGCTGGGCCGACCTGCAAACCGGCAAGTACAAGGTCTCCGTGGGCGACGTCAGCACGGCGGCACAGGCGGCCAACGGCGTACTGGCAGCGGCCATCGCCAATAAAGGCGACGAGAAGAACATTGCCCCCGGGCTGCAGTTTTTTACCAAAATTGCCCAGCAAGGTCGCCTCTCGCTGTCCAACCCGACCATCGCCACCATGGAAAAAGGCGAAGTCGAAGTGGGCATCGTCTGGGACTTCAACGGCCTGAGCTACAAAGCCAAGATGGGCAACCCGGATGACTACGTGGTGCTGATCCCATCGGACGGCTCGGTGAAATCCGGCTACACCACCATCATCAACAAATACGCCAAGCACCCGAACGCGGCCAAGCTGACCCGCGAATACATCTTCAGCGATGCCGGCCAACTTAACCTGGCCAGGGGCAATGCGCGCCCCATCCGTGCCGAAACCGACCTGAAACTGCCGGCCGATATCGCCAAGAACCTGATCCCGGGCGAGCAGTACACCAAGGCCAATCCACAGCCGATCAAGGATGCCGATGCCTGGGAAAAAACCTCCAAGAAACTGCCTCAGCTGTGGAATGAGCAGGTCATCGTAGAGATGAAATAAGGGTTTATTCCGCATTGGAGATCCAATGTGGAAGCGGGCTTGCTCGCGAATGCGGTATGTCAGCCAATACATTTGTTCTGATACGCCGCTTTCGCCAGCAAGCCCGCTCCCACACCTGAACCGCGTTTTTACCGGAAATAACCTGTTGCGGAGCGCCAGCCCCCATGAAGCACCCCGTCATCCTTGTCGTGCTCGACGGCCTTAACTTCGAGGTTGCAAGGCACGCCATGGGGCATTTGCAGGCCTATGTCGGCGCAGGACGCGCAGCCCTCTACACACTGGAATGTGAACTGCCCTCACTGTCCCGCCCGCTGTATGAATGCATCCTCACCGGCGTGCCACCGATCCAGAGCGGCATCGTGCACAACAACGTCTCGCGCCTGTCCAACCAGCGCAGCATTTTCCACTACGCCCGCGACGCCGGTCTTACCACGGCGGCAGCGGCTTACCATTGGGTCAGCGAGCTATACAACCGCACACCCTTTCTCGCCGCCCGCGATCGTCATACCGACGACAAGGCGCTGGCGATCCAGCACGGGCATTTCTACTGGAATGACCACTACCCGGACTCCCACCTGTTTGCCGACGCCGAAAGCCTGCGCCTCAAGCACGCGCCGGACTTCCTGGTGGTGCACCCGATGAACATCGACGATGCCGGTCACAAGCACGGCCTCGACACCGCGCAATACCGCAACAGCGCACGCTCGGCCGACATCATCCTGGCCGACTACCTGCAAGGCTGGCTCGACGCCGGCTACCAAGTGCTGGTGACCGCCGACCACGGCATGAACAACGACCGCTCCCACAACGGCCTGTTGCCGGAGGAGCGCGAAGTGCCGCTGTTTGTCCTCGGCGATGCCTTCAGCCTGGATGCCAAGGCCGCACCGAAACAAACCGACCTGTGCGGTACCGTCTGCGAACTGTTGGGCGTGCCCCACGACAAACCTGTGTGCCGGGAGCTATTGAAGTGAATGCCATGACTCGCGGCAAATGGCTGGCGCTGCTATGCCTGGTGCCTTTCACGCTGTTCTTTATCGTGTTCGAAATCGCACCGCTGGTGTGGGTGCTGATCAACAGCCTGCAGACCGAAGACTCCGGCTGGGGCGTAGACAACTTCACGCGGATCTTCAGCTCCAAGTTCTACCTGCAGGCCATCCAATACAGCCTGGAAATCAGCTTTTACTCCAGCGTGTTCGGGATCATCATTTCCGTGCTGGGCAGCTACTCGCTGCGCCGGGTGGATTCGCCCCTGTGCAACTTCGTCACCGCCTTCGCCAACATGACCAGCAACTTCGCCGGCGTACCCCTGGCCTTCGCCTTCATCATCCTGCTGGGGTTCAACGGCAGTATCACGATCATGCTCAAGCAGGCAGGCATCATCGAAGACTTCAACCTTTACTCGAAAACCGGGTTGATCATCCTCTACACCTATTTCCAGATTCCCCTCGGCGTGCTGCTGCTCTACCCCGCCTTCGACGCCCTGCGCGAAGACTGGCGCGAGTCGGCGTCGCTGCTGGGCGCCAGCAGCTGGCAATTCTGGCGGCACATCGGCCTGCCGGTACTGACACCGGCGCTGCTCGGCACGTTCGTGATCCTGCTGGCCAATGCCCTGGGCGCCTATGCCACGGTGTACGCGCTGACCACCGGCAATTTCAATGTCTTGCCGATCCGTATCGCGGCGATGGTGTCAGGGGATATCTCCCTGGACCCGAACATGGCCAGCGCACTCGCTGTGGTACTGGTGGCGCTGATGACCGTGATCACCGTGGCCCATCAATTGCTGCTCAAGAGGAGCTACCATGTCTCGCGCTGAAGCCGGCCCGGCCTCGCTCTACCATCGCGTGGTGGTGTACCTGCTATTTGCCATTCTGGTACTGCCGTTGGTCGGCACGTTTATCTATTCGATTGCGAGCAGTTGGTCGGCGACCATTCTGCCGGCCGGTTTTACCGTGAAATGGTATGTGCAGCTGTGGAGCGACCCGCGCTTCCTGATGGCCTTCGGTCAGTCGCTGCTGGTGTGTGTGGGCGCGTTGATCCTGTCGGTGGTGCTGATCCTGCCGCTGCTGTTTGTGGTGCATTACCACTTCCCCAAGCTCGACGCGCTGATGAATATCCTGATCCTGCTGCCCTTTGCGGTGCCGCCTGTGGTGTCGTCGGTCGGCTTGCTGCAGCTCTACGGCTCCGGGCCGATGGCGATGGTGGGCACGCCGTGGATCCTGATCGGCTGCTACTTCACCGTGGCGCTGCCATTCATGTACCGGGCCATTACCAACAACCTGCAGGCCATCAACCTGCGTGACCTGATGGACGCCGCCCAACTGCTCGGCGCCAGCACCTGGCAGGCCACGATCCTGGTCGTACTGCCCAACCTGCGAAAAGGCCTGATGGTGGCGCTGCTGCTGTCGTTCTCGTTCCTGTTCGGCGAGTTCGTGTTCGCCAACATCCTGGTGGGCACCCGCTACGAAACCCTGCAGGTGTACCTCAACAACATGCGCAACAGCAGCGGCCATTTCACCAGCGCCGTGGTCATTTCCTACTTCTTCTTTGTGCTGGTACTGACCTGGGCCGCCACCTTCTTGAACAAGGACAAAAGCCAATGAGCTTCGTCAGCGTGCAACACTTGCAGAAAAGCTACGCCGGCACGCCGGTGTTCAGCGATATCAACTGCGACATCGCCCAGGGCGAATTCGTCACCCTGCTCGGACCGTCCGGTTGCGGCAAATCAACGCTGCTGCGCTGCATCGCCGGGCTGACCGCGGTAGACAGCGGCAAGATCCTGCTGGACGGCCAGGACATCGTTCCGCTGAGCCCACAAAGACGCAACATCGGCATGGTGTTCCAGAGTTACGCGCTGTTCCCCAACATGACCGTGGAACAGAACGTCGCCTTCGGCCTGCGCATGCAAAAGGTCAACGCCGATGACAGCCGCAGGCGCGTGCAGGAAGTGCTGCAACTGGTCGAACTCACTGAGCTGGCCGGCCGTTACCCGCACCAGATGTCCGGCGGCCAGTGCCAGCGCGTGGCCCTGGCCCGCTCCCTGGTCACCCGGCCGCGCCTGCTGCTGCTTGACGAACCGCTGTCGGCGCTCGACGCGCGGATTCGCAAGCATCTGCGCGAACAGATCCGCGAAATCCAGCGCGAATTGGGGCTCACCACGATTTTCGTGACCCATGACCAGGAAGAAGCGCTGACCATGTCCGACCGCATCTTCCTGATGAACCAGGGCAAGATCGTACAGAGCGGCGATGCGGAGACGCTCTATACAGCGCCGGTGGATGTTTTCGCCGCCGGTTTTATCGGTAACTACAACCTGCTGGACGCCGACAAGGCCAGCCGCTTGCTGCAACGCCCGATCAGCGGGCGCATTGCGATCCGCCCGGAAGCCATCGAACTGAGCCGCAACGGCGAACTCGACGCGCAGGTACGCAGCCACAGCCTGCTGGGCAACGTGATCCGCTACCGCATCGAGGCCCGGGGCGTGGAACTGGTGGTGGATGTACTCAACCGCTCGGCCGACGATCTGCACCCCGATGGCCAGCGCCTGGCACTTTCCATCGACCCCAGCGCGCTATGTGAAGTAGCCTGAGCAGCGATTTATTGAGAGAGCGTAACGGATGGCACTGGTAATTTTTGATTTGGACGACACCCTGATCCACGGCGACTGCGCCACCTTATGGAGCGAGCAGATGGGCCGTCTGGGCTGGGTCGACCCCGAGTCGTTCATGCGCAGAAACAACGAACTGATGGACGCCTACAGCCAGGGCAAACTGGCCATGGAAGACTTTATGGACTTCAGCCTGGAGCCGATGATCGGCCGCACGCCGGAAGAAATCGAGCACTTGGTGGAGCCGTGGGTCGAAGACGTGATCGAACCGCTGATCTACAGCGACGCCACCAAAACCATTGCCCGCCACCGCGCTCAGGGCGACCGGATTCTGGTGATCTCGGCCTCGGGCACGCATCTGGTCAAGCCGATTGCGGCGCGCATCGGTATCGATGAGGTACTGGGGATTGAGCTGGAGGTCAGCCATGGCGTTTACAGCGGCAAGACCGTGGGCGTACTCACCTACCGTGAAGGCAAGATTACGCGTTTGCAGGACTGGTTGGCGCAGGAAAATGAAACTTTGGACGGCGCGTACTTCTATTCGGATTCGCGCAATGATTTGCCATTGCTGTTGAAGGTCGATCATCCGCAGGTGGTAAACCCGGACCCGGTGTTGCGGGCACATGCCGAGCAGGCGAACTGGCCGATTCATCACTGGGTTTGATGCGCGTGAACTCCGCGCCAGGGCGCACGCTGTCAGCGGATGGTGAACAGAGCCCTGCGGGCTGCCATAAATCGGCGCGATCAAGGCCGGAAGTCGTCATTGGAATGCGAAACGAGCCTACATCGTGTGTAGGACTCCGAGCGCCAAGCACATCACATGACCTTCAACGCCTTGCAATGCTTTCACAGTGCCTCCATAGTGACTCTGGACTGAGCCCGTAGCAGTAGCGCCGGGCTTTTTGCATTATGCGACCGGCCCACACGGAACCGGCGACTTCAAAGACGGCCTAATATGCGTTATCAATTGCCCCCGCGTCGAACCAGCATGAAGCATCTGTTCCCCAGCACCGCCCTCGCTCTTTTCATTGGTCTCGGCTTTGCGTCGATGTCGACCAATACGTTCGCAGCCAACAGCTGGGACAACCTTCAGCCGGATCGCGATGAGGTGATTGCCAGCCTTAACGTCGTCGAGTTGCTCAAGCGTCATCACTACAGCAAGCCGCCGCTGGACGACGCGCGCTCGGTGATCATCTACGACAGCTACCTCAAGCTGCTGGACCCGTCGCGCAGCTACTTCCTGGCCAGCGATATCGCTGAGTTCGACAAGTGGAAGACCCAGTTCGACGACTTCCTCAAGAGCGGCGACCTGCAACCCGGCTTCACCATCTACAAGCGCTACCTGGACCGCGTCAAAGCGCGTCTGGACTTCGCATTGGCTGAACTGGACAAAGGCGTCGACAAACTTGACTTCACCCAGAAGGAAACCCTTCTGGTGGACCGCAAGGACGCCCCTTGGCTGACCAGCACCGCCGCCCTCGACGACCTGTGGCGCAAACGCGTCAAGGACGAAGTGCTGCGCCTGAAGATCGCCGGCAAGGAACCCAAGGCCATCCAGGAGCTGTTGACCAAGCGCTACAAGAATCAGCTGGCGCGTCTGGACCAGACCCGCGCGGAAGATATCTTCCAGGCGTACATCAACACCTTCGCGATGTCCTACGACCCGCACACCAATTATCTGTCGCCAGATAATGCGGAAAATTTCGATATCAATATGAGTCTGTCGCTGGAAGGCATCGGTGCCGTCCTGCAAAGCGATAATGACCAGGTCAAGATCGTGCGTCTGGTGCCGGCTGGTCCGGCGGACAAGACCAAGCAGGTCGCCCCGGCCGACAAGATCATCGGCGTGGCCCAGGCCGACAAAGAGATGGTCGATGTGGTCGGCTGGCGCCTGGACGAAGTGGTCAAGTTGATCCGTGGGCCGAAAGGCAGCGTGGTGCGCCTGGAAGTAATCCCGCACACCAACGCGCCCAACGACCAGACCAGCAAGATCGTGTCCATCACCCGCGAAGCGGTGAAACTCGAAGACCAGGCGGTGCAGAAGAAAGTCCTGAACCTCAAGCAGGATGGCAAGGACTACAAACTGGGGGTGATTGAGATCCCAGCGTTCTACCTGGACTTCAAGGCGTTCCGTGCCGGTGATCCGGACTACAAGAGCACCACCCGCGACGTTAAGAAAATCCTGACAGAGCTGCAGAAGGAAAAAGTCGACGGCGTGGTCATCGACCTGCGCAATAACGGCGGTGGCTCGCTGCAGGAAGCCACCGAACTGACCAGCCTGTTTATCGACAAGGGCCCGACCGTGTTGGTACGCAACGCCGACGGCCGTGTCGACGTGCTGGAAGACGAGAATCCAGGCGCATTCTACAAAGGGCCGATGGCACTGCTGGTCAATCGTCTCTCGGCGTCGGCGTCGGAGATTTTCGCCGGTGCCATGCAGGATTATCACCGTGCATTGATTATCGGCGGCCAGACCTTCGGCAAAGGCACGGTGCAGACCATCCAGCCGCTCAACCATGGCGAGCTCAAGCTGACACTGGCGAAGTTCTACCGAGTGTCCGGGCAAAGCACACAGCATCAGGGCGTATTGCCTGACATTGATTTCCCGTCGGTCATCGACACCAAGGAAATCGGCGAAAGCGCCCTGCCGGAAGCCATGCCGTGGGACACCATTCGTCCCGCGATCAAGCCGGCCTCCGACCCGTTCAAACCGTTCCTCGTACAGTTGAAAGCTGACCACGACGCTCGCTCTGCCAAAGATGCCGAGTTCGTCTTCATCCGCGACAAACTGGCCCTGGCCAAAAAACTGATGGAAGAAAAAACCGTCAGCCTTAATGAAGTGGACCGTCGCGCACAGCACAGCGATATCGAAAACAAGCAACTGGCCCTGGAAAACATCCGTCGCAAGGCCAAGGGCGAGGATCCGCTCAAAGAGTTGAAGAAAGAAGACGAAGATGCATTGCCGACCGAAGCGGATAAAACCAAGCCGGAAGACGATGCCTACCTGGCTGAAACCGGGCGGATCCTGCTGGATTACCTGAAGATCAGCAAGCAGGTAGCCAAGCAGTAACTGATGGCAATTTAATGTGAACGCTCCCCGGAGTGTCATCAAATAGACATCATTCTGTCGTGAAATGAGGGACCCCAGGCTTCAGGCCTGGGGTCCTTTTTTTTGACCGAGACCGCCATGACCACGACCGAACAGCTGAATGCACTGAGCTCAATCCTGGCTCAAGGCAGTTTGCACAGTCTGTTCCAGCCGATCATCTGCTTGTCCGAGCGGCGGATTCTTGGTTATGAAGCCCTCAGTCGCGGGCCATCCAACAGCCCCCTGCACTCGCCCGTCGCCTTGTTCGCCATCGCGGGCCAAACCGGCCGCCTCAGCGAATTGGAAATTGCCTGCCGCGAGAGCGCCTGCCGCCGGTTCAGCGAGCAAAAGCTGCCGGGTAAGCTGTTTCTGAACATCTCACCCGAATCGCTGATGGAAACCGCACACCAACCCGGGCGCACCCTACAACTGCTGCACGACTTTGGCATCCCGCCGAGCCAGGTGGTGATCGAGCTCACCGAGCAGACGCCCACCGACGATTTCAACCTCTTGCAGACCGCGTTGCATCACTATCGCAACATGGGTTTTTCGATTGCTCTGGACGATTTGGGTGCCGGCTATTCAAGCCTGCGGTTATGGTCGGAGCTGCGCCCGGACTATGTGAAGATCGATCGTCATTTTATCGATGGCATCCATCAGGATGCGCTCAAGCGCGAGTTTGTCGGCTCGATCCTGCAGATCGCTCGGGCGTCGCGCGCGCAGGTCATCGCCGAAGGGATCGAATTGCCGGAGGAGCTGGCAGTGTTGACCGAGATGGGCGTCGACCTGGTCCAGGGGTACCTGCTCTGCCGCCCGCAGGAACAGCCGCCGCAGGAAGCACGCCTGATGCTGCCCAAGCCTGACAGCGCCAGCGTGACCCTCAACGATGAAGGCAGTGACCTCAGCGCCCTGCTCAACGAACAACCGGCCGTGGACCAGGATACTGCCACCGCCCAGGTGCTGGAGGCGTTTCGCCGCCAGGCCAATCTCAATTCCCTGGCGGTACTCGATGGGCGCGGCCACCCGGTGGGTATCGTGCATCGGCATTCGCTGTCCGACGCGCTGCTCAAGCCGTTCGCCACCGACCTGTTCGCGCGCAAGCCCATCAGCCGCCTGATGAGCAACGACTTCCTGGCGGTGGAACTGAGCCAGTCGCTGCAACAGGTCAGCCGCCTGCTGACCAGCCGCGCACGGCAACGGATCGAGGAAGACTTTATCATCACGCTCAATGGCGATTACCTGGGCCTGGGGCGGGTGATCGATGTGCTGAAGTTAATTACCGAACTGAAAATCCAACAGGCGCGCTACGCCAACCCATTGACCCTGCTGCCGGGCAACGTGCCGATTCAGCAGTGCCTCGCACGGCTGTTGCAGCAACAGCGTGAATCGGTGATCTGCTACGTGGACATCGACAGTTTCAAGCCCTTCAACGATATCTACGGCTATGGACGTGGGGACGAGGTGTTGCTGTGCCTGGCGCAGTGCCTGAACGACCGGGTCGACCCCAGCCGCGACTTCGTCGGGCATATCGGTGGGGATGATTTTCTACTGGTGCTGGGGCCGCAGGACTGGCGCAGGCGGCTCAATCAGTTGCTGGATGATTTCCACACCCAGTGCCGACGCTTCTACCGCGCCGAACACTTGGATGCCGGCTGCTTCGTGGCGTTGAACCGCCAGGGCATACGTCAGGAATTCGCATTGCTGTCGTTGTCGATCGGCGTGGTCCATTTATACCCACAGGCCTGCGGGCACCTGGATGCCAGTCAGTTGGCAGAGCTGGCGTCGCAGGCCAAGCACCACGCAAAAGATGTGGCCGGCTACAGCATCCATGTCATCGACAGCATGGACATGCTGCCCCAGCCACTTTAGGCCTCGGCGGATTCCGGGTACTCGTACTCGAACACCCGCACCACCTCGGACGCATGCCAGGAAGCCGCGGCCACGCCATCGGACGGCCCGCTGAAACGCCCCAGGCGCTCCACGCATTCGAAGAAACCGGTACGCGGCAGGCGGCTGGCGCCCTGGCTGATCACCAGGGAACTGCGCAATGGCTGCTCGGCTTTGGCATCCAGCGCCGCCAAGTGCTCGAGGGCCGCGGCCAGGGTCTGCATGGCTGGCGAGGGGAATTGCAGGCGCTCAAGCAGCGCGCGGTAGGTCAGCAAATGGCGCTGGCGGCGCGCCTGGTCCAGCTCGTTGAGCAACCCATCCCAGTGTTGACGGCTGATACGTAAACTCAAGATTCATCCCTCCACCCTGCAACGCCCAATTCCCAGGCCAGGCTGCGGCGGATCGCGGCATCCGGCTGGCGCTCACCCTTTTCGATCAATTCAAGATACGAGGGGCTGATGCCCACGGTGCGGGCCAGTCCTTCAATAGCCAGGCCCTTGGCTTCACGCAGCCCACGCAAGTCGGCGAGCGGCCGAAGGTCCTGCTCGGCAACCGCTCGGGCAACAGGGGAAGAAGGTGACGGAGGCTGTTGCTGACCGGCCGCGTTGAGCAGCGCCTGGTATTGATCCCATGGCAACACCGCATATTCGGGTTCGCCATTGCGTGAAATTATCTGAATATCCATGACCGCCCCGTAGGATAACAACACTTACAGCGTAAGCACTTTCCTTAGGAGTGTAATCCTAACAGCCACAAAGGTCGCAGGGGGATAGCCACGGGTTCAGTTTTTTTGCGGGTTTTCCTCAGCCAACAGCGCCGGCGTTGCAGGCAGACGCTCCACCACCGCCAGCTTCTCCGGGCGCTGGGCATTACGCCAGGCGCGAAAGGCGCTCAATTCGCCTTCCAACGTCTTCATCACCCACGCCAGTACGGCGATATCATCGAACATGCCGAACATCGGGATGAAGTCCGGGATCGCATCAATCGGGCTCAGGAAATACATCAGACCGGCCACTATCGAAATCAGCGCCTTGGGGCTGATGGCGCGGTACTCACCACGCCAGTAGGCCAGGCACAGGGCCTGAAGCAACTTGAGATCATCCTTGAGTTTACCCAGGCGGTTGCCCTGGCTGGAGCCCTTGGCCGCCACCGCGAACAGCAACGTCGGCAAGCGTCCGCGTCCCAGCAAGCGAGCCGCCATGGGCAGGAATCGGGTGAAATTGAAAGGTGGTTTCATGGGTCACTCCAGTTCCAGTCGACACACAAGGTTATCCACACAAATTGTGGATAACCTTGTGAACAGAGCCTGTTTTGCGGGCTGAAAGCCACGAACTACAAGGCTTGCAGTCAGATCGGGCGTTTTTTGCGCACATCAAAAAAACCCAAGAATTCATTGACTTGGCGTTGCCGTGCGGTTACCCGTGCTCAAGTGTTATATCAGACTGTTACAGGCTTTGGACGTTCGGTTGAATGTGTGCAGGCCGCAGAAACAACAACGCCCCGTCTCGACGGGGCGTTGTGTGTTCAGGCGCCGATTACTTCTTGGCGGCAGGTGCGGCAGGTGCGGCAGGTGCGTCAGCCTTGGCCGGATCCTTGATGGCCAGCAGCTCCAGGTCGAATACCAGCACGGAGTTGGCTGGGATCGCCGGGCTCGGGCTTTGCGCGCCGTAGGCCAGGTCGGATGGGATGTACAGCTCGACCTTCTCGCCAACGTGCATCAATTGCAGGCCTTCGACCCAACCCGGAATCACGCCGCTGACCGGCAGGTCAATCGGGCTACCGCGATCCACGGAGCTGTCAAAGGTAGTGCCGTTGGTGAGCTTGCCGGTGTAGTGAACAGTCACCACGTCGGTAGGCTTAGGCTGCGGGCCATCGGCTTTCTTGGTGATCTTGTACTGCAGACCGGAAGCCGTGGTCACGACGCCGTCTTTCTTGGCATTTTCTTCGAGGAATTTCTTGCCGGCGGCTGCCGACTCTTCGCTCATCTTGGTCATGCGTTCTTCAGCACGCTTTTGCAGTGCGGCGAACGCTTCAACCAGTTCGTCGTCTTTGAGCTTCTGCTCTTTCTTGCCGACGGCATCTTCAATGCCTTGGGCTACCGCTTTGGAATCCAGGTCATCCATGCCTTCCTGGGCAAGGCTCTTGCCCATGTTCAGGCCGATGCCATAGGAAGCTTTTTGCGCCGGGGTTTTCAGCTCTACGCTGGTCTGCGAATCACAACCCGCAAGTACCAGGCTAACCAGGGCCACCGCCGCCGCCAACCGATGCTGTTTCATGCTATTTCCTTGTTCATGCGCCAATAGGGCATTTGAATAAAGTCGCGAGCTTATCAGGCGGCCACGACCAATGGCTACCGGCATGTGAGCAGGAAACTTCCGATAAGTTCACGTGTTTAAAAGCATTTTCATTCATCATGAGGGCCCGCGACGGACCGCGGGACCGCCTTCATCCAGGCTCATGGCCACTTGCCGCACTCCTGGCGTAGTGGCATAACAACGCAACCCCTAGACAAGGATAGTTATCTTGCGCCTATTTTCCCGTATTTTGCTGCTGCTCGGGCTGCTGCTGGGCTTGGCGGTGGCCGTGGTGATCTATTACACCATCAACCCCAGGTTGCCGGCCTACGTGCCCGTCAAGCACGTGCACTACCAGGACCAATGGAGCGCCGCCGACCGCCAGATCTACTATTTCACGCCCCAAGGTACCCAGGTAAAGGGGCTGCATTATGAGTGGTTCACCGCCCTTGAACTGCCGTTCTCCGAGCAACGCTTTGCCACGCCTGAGTACCTGGCGCGCTTCGGTTTCCTGGTCGACCCCAGGCAAGTACCCTCCGCGCAAAATCCCGGCAACCTGCCCGTAGGGTTCGCCCGCCACAAGAATGCCGACAGCAACGTCGAATACCTGGATATCACCTGCGCGGCGTGCCACACCGGCGAATTGCACTTCAAAGGCCAGGCGCTGCGTATCGATGGCGGCTCGGCCCAGCACGTATTGCCCTCCAGCGTACCGACATTGCGCGGTGGCAGCTTCGGCCAGGCCCTGGTCGCCAGCCTGGCCGCCACTTATTACAACCCCTGGAAATTCGAACGGTTCGCCCGCCAGGTGCTCAAAGATCGCTATGACGCCGAACACAGCCAACTGCGCGAGGACTTCAAGCAGTCGCTGAATCAGTTTTTCAAAGTCGCCTGGAACGACACCCACCGGGGCCTCTACCCCACCGAAGAAGGCCCCGGCCGTACAGACGCCTTTGGCCGTATCGCCAACGCCAGTTTTGGCGATGCCATTTCGGCGGACAACTACCGCGTGGCCAACGCGCCGGTGGACTACCCACAACTGTGGGATATCTGGACCTTCGATTGGGTGCAATGGAACGGCTCGGCCCAACAGCCCATGGCACGCAATATCGGCGAAGCATTGGGCGTGGGCGCGACCCTGGCCTTTTTCGACAGCGCCGGTCAGCCCCTGCAAGGCGATGCGCGCTACCCTTCCAGCGTAAGGGTGCGCGACCTCAACCTGATTGAAGAAACCCTGCAGCGCCTCAAGCCACCCACCTGGCCCGAAGACCTGTTCGGTGCCATCGACAAGCCGCTGGCGGCGCAGGGTCGCGCACTGTTCGCGGAAAATTGCGCAGGCTGCCACGTACCGAATGTCACCGAGGAAAACGGCCGTCCGGTGCAGCACTTGAAAATGCTGCCGGTTGAGTACATCGGCACCGACCCCGGCACCGCCGCCAACATTGCCGATCGACGTTACGATCTCAGCGCCCTGCAATGGGACCCGACCGAGCTGGCCAGACTGAATGTCGAACTGCACCCCAGCCCTACCGAGCCGCTGGATCTGAAGAATATGTCCGTGGCCAAAGGCCTGGCCTACGTCACCGCCTTCGTCGAAGACCACGCCTACCGCGCCGCCGGCGTGACCCCGGCCGAGCGCCCGCGCCTGGATGGCTACGGCCTGCCGATCGGCGTGCGCGAATTGCGCGCTTACAAGGCGCGCCCGCTGGCCGGCGTATGGGCTACGCCGCCATTCCTGCATAACGGCTCGGTGCCGACCATTTACCAGTTGCTCTCGCCTCAGGATGAGCGCAGCACCACTTTCTATAAAGGCACCTTCAACTACGACCCGCGCCACTTGGGCTTTGAAACCGCGGCATTCAACAATGCCTTCCTGTTCGATACCCGAGTGACCGGCAACCATAACAGCGGCCACGAATTCCGAGCCGGTCAGCGAGGCAATGGCGTGATTGGCCGCAGCTTGCTGCCGCAGGAGCGCTGGGCACTGCTGGAATACCTCAAAGTACTGGGCGGCCCTCTGGAGCAACAACTGCCATGATGATTCGATCTCAATACGATCGCCCCTCCCTGCTCGCACGCCTCTGGCTGCGCCTTGGCCGCTTTGTCGGCAAGACCCTGCTCTGGCTGGTGGCGCTGGGCCTGATTGGCTGGCTGGCGAGTAGCGTCTGGTACGCCTGGCAACACAGCGGCCCGGTGCCGGCGGATGAGCAGGTGCCGCCGGGCGAAGCGGCGATGACCCAAGGCATCATTCAAACGGCGGTGCGCATCGTCGATCAGCATCGCGAAGGTACACGCTACCTGCGCGACGCCCACGCCAAGGCGCACGGCTGCGTGAAGGCCGAAGTCAGCGTGCTGTCCGATCTGGATCCTGCGCTGCGCCAGGGTGTATTCGCCGAACCGGGCAAGACCTGGCAGGCGCTGATGCGACTGTCCAATGGCAACGCTTACCCCCAGTTCGACAGTATCCGCGACGCGCGGGGCATGGCCCTCAAGCTGCTCGACGTGCCCGGCAAACAGCTGCTGGCGGACCAACAAGCCCGTACCGAGCAAGACTTTGTGATGTTCAGTCATCCCAACTTTTTCGTCAGCGACGTAGCGGAGTACGCACAGAACATCGGCGCCCAGGCGGACGGTAAGAAAGTCCTGGCATTCTTTCCCGGTATCGACCCACGCAGTTGGCAAGTGCGTCACCTGTTTATCGCCCTCGCAACCCTGGCGCCGGCGCCCGCCAGCCCGACGCAGACCACCTACTTTTCGGTATCGCCCTACAAGTTCGGTACGGCCAATGCCAAGTTCCGCGTGGCGCCCGCCCCTCAGAGTTGCCCGGAGTACGTGCTGCCCAAACAGAACCAGGACTTGCCGAATTTCTTGCGCAGCGCCTTGAGCCAGCAGTTGTCCACGGACCGGGTGCCGGCGTGCTTCGAATTGCAGATCCAGCGGCAGAACCCGCAGAAATTCATGCCTATCGAAGACACCAGCATCGAGTGGAAGGAGAGCGATGCGCCCTATGAAACCGTGGCCACCGTACGGATTCCTGCTCAGGACTTCGATACGCCGGCGCAGAACCTGGCCTGTGACAACCAGTCGTTCAATCCCTGGTTCGGCGTCGCGGAGCACCGCCCCATCGGCGGTATCAACCGTCTGCGCAAGGCGGTGTACGAAGCGGTCAGCGATTACCGTCATAGCCGCAACGCACCGTAAAGAGTGCATAACAACGGGCCCGGTGCCGTAAGGATTGCGTCGGGTCTATTGAGACATGTTTGCCGCGAATCTACCTTGAGCGCCTACCCCATCACGTAGGAAATCAACGTGGAAAGCTCAACCCTCGGCATGATCGTACTCACCTTGATCGCGGTGTTCGGCACTGCCTCGTTTTGCTTTGAACACCTGGCTACGCGTCAGACACACAAGAAAAAAGTCGAGTAGCCAAATCCCGGGCGAAAAAAAACCCGCTCAATAAGCGGGCTTCTTGTGGCGACCTGGCGTTCAGCGTTCCAGATAACCGAATATGGCGCAGCGGACGGGACTCGAACCCGCGACCCCCGGCGTGACAGGCCGGTATTCTAACCGACTGAACTACCGCTGCGCGTAACACATAAAGCGAATGGTGGGTGATGACGGGATCGAACCGCCGACCCTCTGCTTGTAAGGCAGATGCTCTCCCAGCTGAGCTAATCACCCTTCGTTTCGGTGTGGGCGCATCATACACCAAAAAATCGTAATGTCTTGATTTAAATGCACTTTATTTTAAAAAAATTAAGCGCGCGATTTTTTGCCGTATGTCGAACAGCAAAAAGCCCGCGATTAAGCGGGCTTTCTGTGGCGACCTGGCGTTCAGTGTTCCAGGTAACCGAATATGGCGCAGCGGACGGGACTCGAACCCGCGACCCCCGGCGTGACAGGCCGGTATTCTAACCGACTGAACTACCGCTGCGCGTAACACGTGAAGCGAATGGTGGGTGATGACGGGATCGAACCGCCGACCCTCTGCTTGTAAGGCAGATGCTCTCCCAGCTGAGCTAATCACCCTTCGTTTCGGTGTGGCGCGCATTCTACGGAGCGCCCTCAGGTCTGGCAAGCACTTTCTTAAATCTTTTTTTTCATGCCTTCCAATGGCTTAGGCAGGGTTGGCCTGCGCCAATATGAAGAGAATAATGCCCCCCTTTGTATAAAGGAGAGACTCACCCCATGTGGTTCAAGAACCTGCTTATCTATCGCCTGACCCAAGATCTGCCTGTTGATGCCGAGGCGTTGGAAGCGGCCATGGCCACCAAACTGGCACGCCCGTGTGCGAGCCAGGAGTTGACCACTTACGGTTTCGTCGCACCGTTCGGCAAAGGCGAAGATGCCCCCCTTGTTCACGTCAGCGGTGACTTCCTGCTGATCGCAGCGCGCAAGGAAGAACGTATCCTGCCGGGCAGCGTGGTGCGCGACGCAGTCAAAGAGAAGGTCGAAGAAATCGAAGCCGAGCAGATGCGCAAGGTCTATAAGAAGGAGCGCGACCAGATCAAGGATGAGATCATTCAGGCCTTCCTGCCCCGCGCGTTCATTCGTCGCTCATCGACCTTCGCCGCCATTGCGCCGAAACAAGGTCTGATCCTGGTGAACTCAGCCAGCCCCAAGCGCGCCGAAGACTTGCTCTCGACCCTGCGTGAAGTCATCGGCACCCTGCCGGTACGCCCATTGACGGTTAAAACCGCACCGACCGCCATCATGACCGACTGGGTCACCACCCAGAAACCGGCCGATGATTTCTTCGTTCTCGACGAATGCGAACTGCGCGACACTCACGAAGACGGCGGCATCGTCCGTTGCAAGCGTCAGGACCTGACCAGCGAAGAAATCCAACTGCACCTGACCACCGGCAAAGTGGTAACGCAGTTGGCCCTGGCCTGGCAGGACAAGCTGTCCTTCATGCTCGACGACAAAATGACCGTCAAGCGCCTGAAGTTCGAAGACCTGCTGCAGGACCAGGCCGAACAGGACGGCGGCGACGAAGCCTTGGGCCAGTTGGATGCCAGCTTTACCCTGATGATGCTGACGTTCGGCGACTTCCTGCCGGCGTTGATCGAAGCACTGGGCGGCGAAGAGACCCCGCAGGGCATCTAAGCCGTGTGAGGATCGGGATGCGGCAGGGGGCGAGCTCTGGATTGCGCGGTGTCGGTCAACTTATTCATTGGCCGGCACAGTGCGATAGGGGCAAGCCCCCTCCCCACATTTGACCGCATCAACCTTTCAAAAAAGACCAACAAAAAAGGACATCCCCATGCGCGCCCTCGCCAGCCTGAGCCGCTTCGTCGGCAATACCTTCGCCTACTGGGTGTTGATTTTCGCCGTTGTGGCGTTCTTCGAACCGACCTGGTTCATCGGCCTCAAAAGCGCCATCGTGCCGTTGCTGGGCCTGGTGATGTTCGGTATGGGGCTGACCCTGAAACTGGATGACTTCGCCGAAGTCGCGCGCCATCCATGGCGCGTGGCACTGGGCGTGGTGGCGCACTTCGTGATCATGCCCGGCGTGGCCTGGTTGTTGTGCCAGGCGTTTCATCTGCCGCCGGAAATTGCCGTCGGTGTGATCCTGGTGGGCTGCTGCCCAAGCGGCACCTCGTCCAACGTCATGACCTGGCTGGCCCGTGGCGATCTGGCGTTGTCGGTGGCCATCGCCGCTGTCACCACCCTCCTCGCCCCGCTGCTGACGCCGGCACTGATCTGGCTGCTTGCGTCGGCCTGGTTGCCGGTGTCGTTCATGGAGCTGTTCTGGTCGATCCTGCAAGTGGTGCTGCTGCCGATCATCCTCGGCGTGGTGGCGCAACGCGTGCTCGGTGAGCGCGTGCGCCATGCGGTGGAGGTATTGCCGCTGGTATCGGTGATCAGCATCGTGATGATCGTCGCCGCGGTAGTTGCGGCGAGCCAGGCAAAGATTGCCGAGTCGGGCCTGTTGATCATGGCGGTGGTGATGCTGCATAACAGCTTCGGCTACTTGCTGGGCTACTTCACCGGTCGCCTGTTCAAGCTGCCTCTGGCGCAACGCAAATCCCTGGCGCTGGAGGTGGGCATGCAAAACTCCGGGCTGGGCGCCGCGCTGGCCAGCGCGCACTTCTCGCCGTTGGCGGCGGTGCCGAGCGCGCTATTCAGCGTCTGGCACAATATTTCGGGGGCGTTGCTGTCGACTTACTTCCGCCGCATGAGCGAAGAGCAAGACCGCCGCGCAGTGGAACACACCCCACCAACTTGATCGCCGGCTCGATGTTCGGCACTCTGACGGACTTCGCGGGGACGACCCCGCGACGCTTTCAAGCGACAATTCCGGGGACGACCCCATCTGCAGAAGGGGTTACCCATGTCCTGGATCATTCTGTTTTTTGCCGGGTTGTTCGAAGTCGGCTGGGCCGTCGGCTTGAAGTACACCGACGGTTTCAGTAAGCCGCTGCCCACCGTCCTGACGCTTGCCGCCATGGCCGTCAGCCTCGGCCTGCTGGGCCTGGCCGTCAAAGAGCTGCCACTGGGCACTGCCTATGCCGTATGGACGGGCGTGGGCGCCGTCGGAACAGTCATTGCCGGGATAATCCTGTTCGGCGAATCCATGGCGTTGTTCAGGCTGGCCAGTGTCGCGCTGATCATATGCGGGCTCATTGGCCTCAAGCTCAGCACCTAGGCCGCCAGCCCTTATCGCGGGCGGCTTGAGCGCGATAAGGGCTGACTACTCGTACCAATCTAGCGAACCGTCCCACGCAACCCCGCCACCGCTTCCTGCAACCGGGCAGGCGTAGCCGCCTCCACTGCAACCGGCGCGCCGGCCACCAGCACCACCCGCGACCAGATCCGGCGCAGGAAGCCTTTGTTCGGGTCCCGGCTGAAGAAACTGCCCCACAGCCCCTGCAACGCCATGGGGATCACCGGCACCGCCGTCTCTTCCAGGATGCGCGTCACGCCACCCCGAAACTCATTCATCTCACCATCGGCCGTCAGCTTGCCCTCCGGGAAGATACAGACCAGCTCCCCGTCCTTAAGGTATTGAGCTATGCGCTTGAAGGCTTGCTCATAAATCTGAATATCTTCGTTGCGCCCGGCAATTGGAATCGCCCCGGCGGTGCGAAAGATAAAGTTGAGCACCGGCAAACGGTAGATCTTGTAGTACATGACAAAGCGAATCGGCCGACGCACCGCGCCGCCAATCAGCAGCGCATCGACAAACGACACGTGATTGCACACCAGCAACGCGGCGCCTTCATCGGGGATGGCCTGCAGGTTGCGGTGCTCCACGCGGTACATGGAATGGCTGAGCAGCCAGATCATGAAGCGCATGGTGAACTCCGGGACGATCCGGAAGATGTAGGCGTTGACCGCGATATTGAGCAGCGACACCACCAGGAACAGCTGCGGAATCGACAGTTTGGCCACGCTCAGCAGCAGGATCGACACCATCGCCGACACCACCATGAACAACGCGTTGAGGATGTTGTTGGCGGCGATTACCCGCGCGCGCTCGTGTTCAGCCGTGCGTGACTGGATCAACGCGTACAACGGCACGATATAGAAACCGCCGAACACACCCAAGCCAAGGATATCGCCCAGTACCCACCACGCTTGGCCGTAGCTGAGCACCGCCAGCCAATCGTTGGCCTGGACGTTCTGCGCGAAGCCACCCGAGTGCCACCACAGCAGCAGGCCGAATACCGTCAGGCCGAATGAACCGAACGGCACCAGGCCGATTTCAACCTTACGCCCGGACAGCTTTTCGCACAGCATCGAACCCAGCGCGATGCCCACCGAGAACACCGTGAGAATCAGAGTGACCACGGTTTCATCGCCGTACAGCCACTCCTTGGCGTAGGCCGGGATCTGCGTCAGGTAGATCGCGCCGACAAACCAGAACCACGAGTTGCCGACAATCGAGCGCGACACTGCCGGCGTCTGCCCCAGGCCCATGCGCAGGGTGGCCCAGGATTGACTGAAGATATTCCAGTTCAAACGCAGTTGCGGCGTGGAGGCCGCCGCACGCGGAATGCTGCGGCTGGCCAGGTAACCCAGGACCGCCACGCCGACGATCGCCACCGACACCACCGGTGCGTAATGAGTGGACGACATCATGATCCCGGCGCCGATAGTGCCGGCCAGGATCGCCAGGAACGTGCCCATTTCCACCAGGCCGTTACCGCCGACCAATTCGTCGTCGCGCAACGCCTGGGGCATGATCGAATATTTGACCGGGCCGAACAGCGCCGAGTGCGTGCCCATGGCGAACAGCGCCAGCAGCATCAATTCCAAATGATTGAACAGAAACCCGGTGGCACCCACGGCCATGATCACGATTTCGCCGATCTTGATCGCGCGTATCAGGGCGTCCTTGTTGAATTTCTCGCCGAACTGCCCGGCCAGCGCCGAAAACAGAAAGAACGGCAGAATGAACAGCAGCGCGCACAGGTTGACCCAAATGGCGCGATCACCGTCGATGGTGAGTTTGTAGAGAATCGCCAGGATCAGCGATTGCTTGAAGATGTTGTCGTTGAAGGCACCCAGCAACTGGGTGATGAAAAACGGCAGAAAGCGCCGCGTGCGCAGCAAGGTGAATTGAGAAGGATGGCTCATCGTCGTCCGTGTTCCTGCGTGGCCTGAAGGCTTATCGATTATCAGGCCACGACTTTACCTAATCCTGCTTACTTATTCCCTAATCCTGCAATGCACGGTGAAACAAAAAGCTCACCTCCATAGGCGCCGGCAACGGTGCGCCTGGCCACGATCAACCACATCAACGCCAGCGCCGCCACCAACGCGCTGCCCACCACGTTGAAGAACGCCAGGTGCAACACGCTTGCCAGTTTGAGCGTGGTCAACGCGTACACGCCCAGGGGAAAGGTAAAGCCCCACCAGCCCAGGTTGAAGGGGATTCCGGCGCGCAGGTAGCGCAGTGTGATCAACACCGCAATCAGCATCCACCACAAGCCGAAACCCCACAGCGTGACACCGGCCACCAGGCCAAGGCCGTTGGCAATGTCGCCGATGCCAGGCAGGCCGTTGGCTGCGAAGATAGCCGGTGCATCACCTCCCAGCAGCAACATGCCGAGAGCACCGGTGCCGATGGGGCCAAGGGCCAGCCAACTTGACGCGGCCATATTGGCGTGGGGCAGTTTGTGCAGGGCCATGCGCAGCATCAAGATGGTCAGAATGCTGAACGCCACCGGCAGGGAAAATGCCCATAACACATAGCTGGTCACCAGCATCACCAGTTGCCCATGGGCGTCGACCAGGTGCGGCGCCAACAGCCCACCACTGGCGGCGGCGACCTCGGCGGCGACAACGGGCAGCAGCCACACGGCGGTCATCTGGTCGATGCTGTGCTCCTGGCGCGTGAACATCATGAACGGGATCAGCACGCCGCAGGCCAGGGCCATGGCCACATCCAACCACCACAGCACCTCGGCCCACGGCACCACGGCATTGCCCCAACGCGGCAGACCGAACAGCAGCAGACCGTTGATGATCGTGGCCAGGCCCATCGGAATGGTGCCGAAGAACATCGAAACCGTGGAGTGCCCGAAGATCCGCCGCGCCTCGTGAAAAAACATCACCCAGCGCGCGGCGTACAAGCCGCTGAACACTATGAACAAGACGATGGCGAACAACCACAGCGTTTCGGCCAGGGCATGCATGCCCGGCAGTGCCACCGGCAATTGGGCCAGGGCCAGGGCGAGCACGCCGGTGCCCATGGTTGCGGCGAACCAGTTGGGCGTGAACTGGCGAATCACTTCCCGAGGCCGGGTCAGGTGACTGAAGGGTTTGTAACTGGAAACAGCGGAACAGGTCATGGTGAAATCCTCTTCCTCGTATGAGGGTGAGACCATGGTAGAACCTGATCGAATATCTATATAACGGGTAATATCTCTAACTGTTATCTGTTTTGCAGATAACGACGGCAGACTGTGTTCAATTCATCGCACGCACTTGGTGGGGCTGGACATCGCTCTGGTCATTGCGCGACCTTGCAGCAGCAGCGCCAGCAAGGCGCTCAGGGCCAGCACGATCAATAAGGCGCCATACCCATCCGTGGTGGCAATCAGACCGAACGTGCGCGTCAGTGTGCCGGCCAACAGCGCGGGTATGCAGAAAGCCAAATAACTGAGCACGTAAAATGCCGACATCAGGCCGGCCCGTTCATGGGGCAACGCCATTGGCACCACGCTGCGCACAGCGCCCAGGAACCCGGCGCCGAACCCGCTGCCGGCGATCAGGGTGGCGATGAAGAACAGCGCCAGGCTGGCGGTGTGCACGGCCCCGAGGATCAGCGCCACGCCCATGGCCAACAGCATTGCGCCCAGGCGCAGAACCTTATGCGCGGCGCGATGGCGCAGACCATAAATCATCAACGCTCCGCTGACGGTCAGCACCGCCACCAGCGCTCCCCCGATCAGGTTCGATGTCGAGCCGGTCGCCGCGCGCACTAATGACGGCGCCAGGGACAAATAAAAACCGCCCATGGCCCATACCGCGATATCCACCGGCAACGCGATCCACAGCGCGCGGCGGGCCTGGACAGGCACATGCAAGGTCGGCCACAACGACGCCAGTGCTCCTGGAATACGGCTGACCGTTTCCGGCAGGCGCCATACCGCCAAGGCCTGCAACTGCAGGCCGCCGAACAGCACCCAGTAAATCAACCGGGTCGGGGACGGCGCGTACTCCACCAGCAGGCTGCAGCCCATCGCACCACAGGCCATACCCAGCAAAGGCGCAAGGCTGTTGATCAGCGGGCCTTGCTCGCGATCGGTATCCAGCAGCGCCGCACCGAGCACGGCGGTGGCCATGCCGGTGGCAAAGCCTTGCAACGTGCGCGCAGCGATCAGCCAGGCCACGCTGCTTTCATTGATAAACAGCAGCATCGCCAGCATTTCCAGAATCAGCGCAGCGAAAATAATCGGCTTGCGCCCCAGGTAGTCCGACAGTGAGCCCACCGTCAGCAGCGCCGCCAACAAGCTCAGGGCGTACACGCCGAAGATCAGCGTGAGCATGCCCGGGGAGAAATCCAATTGTTGCTGATACAGGTGGTACAACGGCGTCGGCGCGCTGGACGCGGCAAGAAACGTCAGCAAGGTGATCGCCAGAAACACCAGGCTGGGACGATGGGAAGTAAGGCTGGACATGCGCACGCTCCGTTAAAGCTAATATTTTGCTTTTGTGGAGTGTGCTATCCGTTGGCGCTTAAAGCAAATTATTTGTGTTAAGGTCACGCCCATGGTGATTAAAGAAGGCCTACGCCCGGGAGGCCGCAGTGCCCGGGTACAAGCGTCGGTACATAGCGCGGTGCATGAACTGCTGGAAGTGCATGCGCGTTCCAGCGTGACAGTGCCGATGATTGCTGCGCGCGCCGGGGTAACCCCGTCGACCATCTACCGACGCTGGGGAGACCTCGGCGCCCTGCTCGCCGACGTGGCCCTGGCGCGCATGCGACCGGACAGCGAGCCGGCCGATACCGGCAGCCTGCGCGGTGACCTGCGGGCCTGGGCCGAGCAATATCTGGATGAAATGAATTCGGAGCCGGGGCGCATGATGATGCGCGATGTGCAGTGCAGCCAGACGCCAGGCTATTGCGTGAGCATTCTGAGCGCGCAGCTGCAGGCGATTGTTGACCGCTACCCTGCCGACACGGCGCCAAGCGTGGACCGCTTGATCAACCTTCTGGCCGCGCCCACGGTGTTTCGCATTCTGTTTTCGAACACGCCTTTGACAGTTGCAGAGCTGCATGCGTTGATCGAGCTAGCACTGAAGGCGTGACGCAAAACTAAAGGTGGGAGGGAGCTTACCCCCCCACAGGGGCTCAGGTGCGCATCCCGCGCCCACTCACCAGCAGCCGCGCACAACCGATATACAGAACCACGGTGGCCACGACCATGAAGGTAATCGCCACGCTGATCTTGATATCCGACACGCCGAGGATGCCGTAGCGGAAGGCATTGACCATATGCAGCACCGGGTTGGCCAGCGACACGGTCTGCCAGAACGGCGGCAGCAGGCTGATGGAGTAGAACACTCCGCCCAGGTAGGTCAGTGGCGTCAGCACGAAGGTCGGGATGATCGAGATGTCATCGAAGTTGCGTGCAAACACGGCGTTGATAAAGCCCAGCAGCGAGAAGATAGTCGCCGTCAGCACCACCACCAGAATCGTCACCCCGAGGTGATGGACCTGCAAGTGAGTGAAGAACAGCGACAGCAGCGTCACGATCACCCCGACCATCAAGCCGCGCAGCACACCACCGAGGGTGTAGCCGATCAGGATGGTGTGCGGCGACACTGGCGACACCATCAGCTCCTCGATGGAGCGCTGGAATTTGCTGCCGAAGAAACTCGAGACCACGTTGCCGTAGGAGTTGGTGATCACCGACATCATGATCAGGCCAGGCACGATGTACTCCATGTAGGTAAAGCCACCCATGTCGCCAATCTGGCGGCCGATCAGGTTCCCGAAGATCACAAAGTACAAGACCATGGTGATCGCCGGCGGCAGCAACGTCTGCGGCCAGATCCGGGTAAAGCGCTTCACTTCGCGATAGACGATGGTCTGCAGCGCGACGAGGTTGGGTTGCAGTTCGGAACTCATACCGCCACCTTCGCCAGATTTTTCTCCACCAGGGACACGAACAACTCCTCAAGGCGATTGGTTTTATTACGCAGGCTCAGCACCTCGATGTTCTGGGTGGCCAACTGGCCGAACAGCGCGGTGATACCCATGGCTTTATCCACCTGGACTTCCAGGGTGCGGCTGTCTACCAGGCGGCTGGGGTAGCCTAGCAACTGCGGCGCGGTCGTCAGTGTGTTCTTCAGGTCCAGCAGAAACGTTTCCACATGCAACTGGCCAAGCAGGTTGCGCATGCTGGTGTTCTCAACAATGGTGCCGTGGTCGATGATGCCGATGTTGCGGCACAACTGCTCGGCCTCTTCCAGGTAATGCGTGGTGAGAATGATGGTGATGCCCTTCTCGTTCAGCTCGGTGAGAAAGGTCCACATCGAACGTCGCAGCTCGATGTCCACGCCGGCGGTAGGCTCGTCGAGAATGAGCAGGCGCGGCTCGTGCACCAGTGCGCGGGCGATCATCAGGCGCCGCTTCATGCCGCCTGACAACGAGCGCGAAGGCACGTCGCGCTTGTCCCACAGGCCCAATTGCGTGAGGTACTGCTCGGCGCGTTCCTTGGCGATTTTCGCTGGAATACCGTAGTAGCCCGCCTGGGTCACGACAATATCGAAGGTCTTTTCGAACTGGTTGAAGTTGAATTCCTGGGGCACCACGCCGATGGAACGCTTGAGCGCCGCCGGGGATTTGTCCAGGTCATGGCCGAAGATATTTACCGTGCCGCTGGTCTTGTTAACCAGGGTGGACAGGATACCGATGGTGGTGGATTTGCCGGCACCGTTGGGGCCGAGCAAGGCGAAGAAATCACCTTCGGCAACGTCCAGATCGATACCACTCAGGGCCTGGAAACCGTTGCCGTAGGTTTTGGTTAGCTGCCGGATGGACAGAGCGGAACTCATATCGGATTACGCACCAGAGAAGGGAATAGAAAGAGTAGATGAGGGCACGCCGCCCTTAGTTCAACGACGGCGCAGGACAGGCATGGTGCTTGGCCGCGCCGTACAAGTACAGTCACCTGTATTAATAGTGGGTATTAAGTCAACGCGGTCATAACCGCTTTTCGGTAGGCCGGGCGTTGCTGCAAACGCTGGTACCACGCCTCCAGATGGGGCATGGCAGGCCGTTCGATGGGCATTTCAAACCACGCGTAGATAAAGCTGCCCAAGGGAATGTCGCCCATGCCGATGGCGTTGCCGGACAGGTAGGGTTGTTCGGCCAGGGCCTTGTCCACCATACCGAGCGCGTCGATGCAGGCGTTGCGCCCGGCATTGATGGCGTCCCAGTTCCGTTGCTCCGCCGGCGTGCGCACGATGCCCCAGAACACTGCTTTGAATGGCTCGGCGAGGGTTGAGGTGGTCCAGTCCATCCACTTTTCCGCGTTGGCGCGGGCCTGAAGATCGGTCGGATACCAGCTCGCCCCGTGCTTGGCGCACAGGTAGCGCACGATGGTGTTGGACTCCCACAGCACGAAGTCACCGTCTTCGATCATCGGCACTCGGCCGTTGGGGTTCAGCGTCCGATACTGCGGCGTGTCGACCACGCCGAAAGCCCCGCCTGCATCAATGGCTTCATACTCCAGGCCGAGCTCCTCGGCGCACCACAGTGCCTTCCTGACATTCGATGAATTTTTACGACCCCAGATTTTCAGCATGACCGCGCCTTCGTGGATGGGTGGACGCAGCAGCATACGCCGGTTCACAGGCGGCTTAAATCCGTCCGCAGGTCGCCCAGCAAGGGAGGCGGCGCATCGTCAAACAGGTGCGGGTAACATTTCTGCAGGTGGGCGAAGAAAAATTCCTCGGGCACATCCACAAACTGCCCATGGTCGACCAGATACTCCATCGACCGCTGGCCCTGGCGATTGTAGGCCTGGAAAACGCTGTCATTGATGCCGTCGAACGGCAGCGGCGGCACATCGAACAGTTCGCACAACTGGGCGTTGAACGCCGGCGTCGCCTTGACCCAGCGACCGTGCAGGTACAACTCGGTGTACCCGTGCATGGCGAACACGTCACTCTTGAGCAACGCGATCAGACGTGGGGTCGACAGGTGATTGCGCACGTCCGCCAGGCCGATGCGTGCGGGGATGCCGCAATGCCGGGCGCAGGCGGCGAGCAAAGTGGCCTTGGGCACGCAGTAACTCTCACGGCTGGCCAGGGCGAAGCTGGCACTGAGGGTGCGCGGATCGCGGCTGAAGGTATAAGGGTTGTAGCGAATCTGCTCACGCACCGCGTAGTAAAGGCTGACCGCCTGGTCATTTAAATCCGCGCTGGTTCCGCGATGTTTTACCGCGAACTCCACCACGGCAGGGTGGTCACTATCGATGAAGCGGCTGGGACTCAAGTACGCATTCATGATGTTTGATCTCCGAGGCAAGCCTGGAGTTTAACCACAGGCCCAGCCCACGGATAACGACGATTCGGCCAAATGTCGGCGCCCGCTGCAGGGTGCTTTCAGCACAACTCGTTACACCCTGACCACCGCGCTTTCTCGGATGCCGACTAAGCTCCCTGGTGGTTTCGCCCTGGTTTCACGGAGGATTGAATATGCTGTTGTTGTGGATACTGGTTCTGGTGGTCGGCATCGCCTACCTGGCACACCGCCGCACCGCGCCCCTGCCCGCTCTGGGCGTGGTCGCCGTTTACCTGCTGGCGATGGGCGCCTGGAGCCACGCACCAGGCTGGTTGCTGGTGATCCTTTGGGTGCTGCTGGCCGTGGTCGCGGCGCCGCTGCTGCTACCCGACCTGCGTCGCCAATATTTCACCAAGCCGCTGTTCAGCTGGTTCCAGAAAGTGCTGCCGCCGATGTCCGAAACCGAGCGCGACGCGATCGACGCAGGCACCGTATGGTGGGACGGCGAGCTGTTCAGCGGGCGTCCCGACTGGGACAAATTGCTGGCCTACCCCAAGGTGCAGTTGACCGAAGAAGAGCAGGCCTTTATCGACGGTCCCACCGAAGAACTCTGTGCAATGGTCAGCGACTGGGAAATCGGCCAGGCCATGGACCTGCCGCCCGCCGCCTGGGAGCACATCAAGACTCACGGTTTCTTTGCCCTGATCATTCCCAAGGAATACGGCGGCAAGGGTTTTTCGGCCTACGCCCATTCACAGGTCGCGATGAAGCTCGCCACCCGCAGTGGCGATCTGGCCTCCACCGTGATGGTACCCAACTCCCTCGGCCCCGCCGAATTGCTGCTGCATTACGGCACCGATGAACAACGCAACCACTACCTGCCGCGCCTGGCGCGAGGCGACGATATCCCGTGCTTCGCCCTGACCGGACCGCTGGCCGGTTCCGACGCCGGCGCCATGCCCGATACCGGCGTGATCTGCAAAGGTGAATGGGAAGGCCAGGAAACCATCGGCCTGCGTCTGAACTGGGAAAAACGCTACATCACCCTTGGTCCGGTCGCGACCCTGCTGGGGCTGGCGTTCAAGGCGTACGACCCCGACCACCTGTTGGGAGCGGAAGAAGACCTGGGCATCAGCCTGGCCCTGATCCCCACCGACACTCCCGGTGTTGAAATCGGTCGTCGCCATTTGCCTTTGGGTGCAGCGTTCATGAACGGCCCCAACTCCGGCAAGGACGTGTTTATCCCCCTGAGCTACCTTATCGGCGGTCAGGAAATGCTCGGCAAGGGTTGGATGATGCTGATGAACTGCCTGTCGGTAGGCCGTTCGATTTCGCTGCCGGCGGTGGGTACAGGCGCGGCGAAGTTCACCAGCCTGGTGACCGGCCAGTATGCTCAGGTGCGCGAACAGTTCAACGTGCCGCTGTCGGCCTTCGAGGGCATCCAGGAAGCCCTGGCCCGCATAGGCGGCAATGCCTGGCTGATGGACAGCGCAAGGATGCTGACCGCCAACGCGGTCGACCTGGGCGAGAAACCCTCGGTGCTGTCAGCCATCCTCAAGTATCACCTCACCGAACGTGGTCGTGAATGCATCGGCCACGCCATGGACGTGCACGGCGGCAAGGGCATCATCATGGGCCCGAACAACTACCTGGGCCGCAGTTGGCAAGGCGCGCCGATCTTCATCACCGTTGAGGGCGCAAACATCCTGTCGCGCAACCTGATGATCTTCGGTCAGGGCGCCATCCGCTGCCATCCGTTCGTGCTCAAGGAAATGGCGCTGGCCGGACGTGAAGACAAAGACCAGGCACTCAAGGAGTTCGACAGCCTGCTGATGCAGCACATCGGCTTCGCCGTCAGCAACGCCGCCAGTACGCTGGTGCTGAACCTGGGTATCGGCCATTTCGAAAAAGCGCCGGGTAACCGTCTGAGCCAGGGCTACTTCCGTGCCTTGAACCGCCAGGCTGCCGCCTTCGCCCTGCTCGCCGACCTGAGCATGATGCTGCTGGGGGGTGAATTGAAACGTCGCGAACGCTTGTCGGCGCGTCTGGGGGATGTGCTGAGTCACATGTACCTGGCATCGGCTGCGCTCAAGCGTTACCACGACCTGGACTCGCCGGACCACCTGCAACCGCTGTTCGCGTGGGCCATGGAAGAAAGCCTCGGTGAGTCGGAGCGCGCCCTGGATGAATTGCTCAGCAATTTCCCGAACAAGGTACTGGGCGGCCTGCTACGGGTGATTGTATTCCCGTTCGGGCGCCGCCATACCGGCCCATCGGATGCACTGGATGCCGAGGTGGCCGCAGTGATCGGCCGCGCCAAAGGCGACCCGACCCTGGAAGAATTGCTGGCCGGCTGCTATCGCCCGCAATCGGCGGAAGATCCGGTGGGCGCCCTGCAACACGCCTACGACCTGCTGAGCGCCAGCCACCCGTTGCAAAAGAAACTGCACATCGCGCTCAAAAACGGCCAGCTCAAGCCGGCTGCCGGCGAGCACGCCATCGACGCGGCACTCAATGCCGGCGTGTTGCAAGCGGCTGAAGCGCAAACACTGCGCGACGCCGAAGCGGCACGCCGCAAGGTGATCGATGTGGATGATTTCAGCAAGGAAGAACTGGCCCAGGCCGAGGGCAAAGTCCGCTGATACGAGCGGTCATATAATTACGGGCGCATGAGCTATATACTCTCGCGCCCGTTTTTGCTTTGAGGACTTATCTCGTGTCCAACGTCGTTGCCGATCATCTTGTCTTGCTCGACCACCTGCGCAGCATCCTGGTTGCTGTCGGCGAAGCCGAACAAGTGCCCGAGGAAAGTCACGCCCTGTTCCTGGAGCGCTTCGACGAATTGCGCGCCCTGCTGCCCATCGACCCGATCGAAAGCCAGTACCTGGGCCAGGACCTGATGAGTCAGGTCATCCTGCGTTACCCGCAAATTGCCCACCTCGTACCGCGCGACCTGCTGTGGTTCTTCGGCGGCGATTGCCTGCACTTCATGCCCGACGAAGAACTGGACCTCTACCAAGCGCTGGAAGAACGTCGCTACGAAGCCGAGCAGAACGATGAGCCGTTCGATTGGAACCAGGAAAAACAACTGCTGGCCATGCCGGAAGACCAAAGCAAGCACTGACCTTTCCAGGAGCGAGCCCGCTCGCTCCTAACGTTTTTTCAGGGTCGGCTCCTTGGCCATGCACGCCACCAGATAATCAATAAATACCCGCAGTTTGGGTGGCAAATAGCGCGTCGGCGAATGCAGCAGCCACGCCTCGCCGTGGTACGACGCAATAAAATCCCACCCCGGCAACACCTGCACCAGATGCCCCTCCTCCAAGGCATGGCGCGCCGTGAAATACGGCAGGCTGCCAATACCCACATGCTGCAACACCGCATCCAGACGCACGCCGGTGTGGTTCGCCGCATAGCGCCCGCGCACCGCAACGGTCACGGCCTTGGTGCCCCGGCGAAATTTCCAGCGTGAGTCAGCAGGGGTTTCCCCCAGATAAATGCAGCTATGCGCCGCCAGATCATGGGGGTGGCCCGGCGTACCGTGCTCGGCCAGATACTGCGGTGTCGCACAGAGCAAATGTTCTATCGGCAACAACTGCCGGCCCACCAGCCCCGGCGGCGGGCTGTCGGTAATGCGGATACTCAGGTCAACGTTGTCATCGATCAGGTCCACATGCCGATCCTCAAGGATCAGTTGCACATCTACCTGGGGATAGCGTCGCAAAAATTCCGGCATGTGCGGATGCACGACAAACCGACCCACCGCCTTGGGTACGCTGACCCGCACCAGCCCTTCGGCCTCATGGGTGAACTGGCCACTGATCTCCATCACCGAGCGCGCCGCGTTGACCATCTCCTGGCAGCGCTTGAATACTTCTTCACCGCCTTCGCTCAGGCGCAGCTTGCGCGTAGTGCGTTGCAGCAGGCGGGTCGCCAGTGCCTGTTCAAGGCGCGAAATACTTCGGCTCACCGCCGAGGGCGAAACGCTCAGTTGGCGTGCCGCTTCGGAAAAGCTGCCGGCCTCTACCACTTTGACGAACATCGCCATTTCACCCAACAGGGGCAACGGAAGATTAATGCTCATGACGCACAGGTCCATTGATAATTGAACGGATTATCACCCATTCCTGCGGTATTTATACTGTCAGCAGAACCTTGATGCGGATGCAGATGATGACCGAACGCCTGTTTTTTACCCACGACCACCTGAGCGCCGAGCTTGAAGTGTTGAGCTGCACGCCCCACGAAAATCACTTCGCGGTGATCCTGCAATCGACCCTCTTCCATCCCCAAGGCGGCGGACAGCCGTTCGACACCGGCTGGCTCGGCGAAAGCCACGTGCTGCGTGTCACCCAGGAGGCCGGGCGCGTGGTGCATTATGTCGACCGCCCTGTGGAGACGGGTCCAATCACCGCAAAGGTCGATGAACAGCGCCGCGCCCTGCACACGCGTCTGCATTCGGCCGGTCACCTGATCGGCAACGTCGGCGAAACCCTGGGTTGGATGCCGATCAAAGCCCACCACTGGCCGGGCGAAGGCAAAGTGACGTTTATCCGGGGCGAAGCGGCGCAAGCCATGCAGGCCGAAGCGATTCAACAGCAACTCAGCGAGTGGATCGCCGCCGACTATCCCCGTCATATGGTCGTGGACAACGGCACCCGCGAAGTCGGCTTCGGCGAACTGCCCGCCTACGCCTGCGGCGGCACGCATGTGCAGACATTGAGCGAATTGGGCCAAGTGAAGATCCTCGCCCTGTCCGAGAAAAAGGGCGCGCTGTCAGTACGTTACACCCTGGATTAACGCGCGTGCTGCACATGCCGCCTCAAGCGGCGCTCTTGCGTCACACCCTTCAAACCGCAATCGCCCCTGCCCGCCCCGGTTCCACCGCGAACGATTTGAGGGTCGACACCGTTGCCGCCGGATCGCGCGGGTCGCTGATCACGCGCAGGTGCGTGAGCATCTGCCGCTCCTGGACCTCCACCGAAACGTAGCCGCGCTGGCGACTGTCGAAAAACTTCACATGAGGGTTCATAGGCAGGATCTTGCTGAACGCCTCGTACGGCGGGCCATCGGACGTCACCGAGGTGCCGACGAATTCGGTGGCAACCACCGGCGAGTCCGGGTCGTTGCCATCGACGTGCAGGTCGTTGGCCCAGAACGAATGGATATCACCGCCCCAAAACACCGGATTCTTCACGCGGTGGCGCTGGATAGACGCCAGCATCCTTGAGCGGTTGGCCATGTAACCGTCCCAACCATCGGTCCAGCGCCCCGGCTTGTGGTTAGTCAGGTCGCGCTGGATCAAGGGGGCCACCAGCAGATCCTGGGCAATCACGTTCCACTGCGCCCGGGATTGGGCAAAGCCCTGATCCAGCCACGCCTCTTGCTGCCAACCCAGCATTGTGCGACCGGGATCGCGCAAGTCGCTGCACGGATTGGTCACTACCCGGCCCTGATGACTGCCATTGGCCAGCACACAGGGCTGCTCGGAGCGGTATTGCCGGCCATCGAGCACATGGAAACGTGCCAGTCGCCCGTAGTCCAGGCGCCTATATATGCGCATGTCGGCGCCCCTGGGCAGGCTGCTGGTACGCAATGGCATATGTTCGTAATACGCCTGGTAGGCCGCCGCCCGCTGCTGCAGAAATTGCTCCAGCGCAATCTTCGGGTCCTGGGACCAACGGTTGGCGTAGTCGTTCTGCACCTCGTGATCGTCCCAGGTGGCGACGCTGGGCGCGGCGGCGTGCAAGGCCTGCAGGTCAGGGTCGGTTTTGTACAACGCGTAGCGGTTGCGATAATCACTGAGGCTTACCGCATTACCGCTGCCATGGGCGCGAAACACCTTGCCAGAGTCCGGCGCGTAGGAACTGTCGTAGATATAGTCGCCCAGGAAAAACACCAGGTCCGGCTGCTCGGCGGCCAAGTGGCGATACGCACTGAAATAGCCACGCTCCCAATGGGAGCACGAGACAAATCCCACACGCGCCGACGTCATTGCCTGCACCGGCGGGGCGGTCCGCGCCTGCCCAACCGGGCTTTGCGCCCCCAGCCCTTCGAACTGATACCAGTACGGTCGCCCCGCCTGCAGCCCGGCGACCTCCACATGCACCGAATGCGCAAACCGTTCGCTGGTCATGACCTCGCCTTGCCGCACAATGCGCGTCATCCCGACATCGCTGGCCACTCGCCAACGTACCGGTACCGCGCGGCTCAATCCTCCACGGCCGTCCACAGCATTGAACAACGGGGCCAGCCGCGTCCAGATCACAAAGCCATCCGGCAGCGGGTCACCCGAGGCCACCCCGAGGGTAAACGGATAATCCACCCCGGCGCTTCGTGTATACGGGCTGAGGATCGAAAATGTAGTAGCAACCGCGAGCCCGGCCAGCACCCGACGTCGGCCGTGATCGACCGAGCCACTCATACCCTGGCCTCCCAGTCAGCGCGCAAGGTGGCGAACACCAGCATGTCTTCATGCACACCGTTCTTGAGAAACGCGCCGCGCAGGCACCCCTCGTAGCACAGGCCGATGTTCTCCATGACCCGCGCCGATTCTTTATTACGGCTGAAGCACTGACTGCCCACGCGGTGCAGTCCCAATGCCTCGAAGCCATACGCCATCAACGCGCTGGCAGCCTCAGCCGCAAACCCTTGGTTACGCTCAGACGCCGCTACCCAGCCGCCCAAGTGCCCATACCCGTGGGCCGTGTTGATGCGCAGACTGACGACGCCGATCAACCCATCGTCGTCGCGCCGATGCATGCCCAGGCTCAGCAACCCCGTAGCGCGAAATTTTTCCTGCATCCCCTCGATAAATTCCTGCGCGGTTTGCAGCGTATAGGGCGACGGGATACTCGCCGTGTTCTCGGCGATGTTCGGCCCGTTGGCCAGCTCGCACAACCGCTCGGCCTGGTGCGGTTTCAGCACACGCAACAGTAAGCGCGGGGTCGACAGGTGTGGCAATTGGTTACTCATTCCCAGAGGCCCTCGATGTAAATTTTCTGAGAATGCGCAGCTTGTATTTCAATTCTGTGAAGCTCTGAAAATGACCGGTAAGTCTTCTGTAAGACGCGTCCTAGAGCCGTCAAAACGTCAATTAAAGTTAACCGTTCGGTCATTTTTGCTTGTTAGCGTGTCGCCCCTAATTCAATAACGGGGTAAGGGAATGAGAACCTGGGACGAACCGAAAAAACGCAAGGCGCACATCGAATTGATCCCGATGATCGACGTGATGATGTTCCTCCTGGTGTTTTTCGTACTCGTGAGTCTGAACGTGATTCCGGCCCTCGGTATGAAGACTCAACTCCCCAGCGCCAGTAGCTCGCAGCAGCTCAAGCCGCAGAATAAATTCATCCTGACCCTGGGCCTGGAAGGTCAGTTGCAACTCGACGGCAAGGCCATTGCGGTGGATGCCCTGGTGCCGGCGCTGAAAGCTGCGCAAAAGCCCGACGCGAAGTCGACCATCATCGTTAACAGTGACAAGGGCGTGGACGTCGCGCGCCTGGTGGAGGTGATGGACACCCTGCGCCTGGGTGGCTTCACCTCCGTGTCCATTGCCACGCGTAAGTCCTGACTATGTACGTTCTGTTTCGTGCGCGCCAACTGCTGGGCAGTGTCCCGGCCGTGATCGCCCTGGTGCTGATTGCCCTGGGTATTCAGTCCCAGACCTTGAAGGTCGAGCCGGTGTATGACGAGTCGGCAGTCGAGCTCGCCCTGGTCGAACCCGAACCGCAGCCCGAGCCGCCAGTGATCCCGGAACCGGTGGCTGAGCCGCCACCGCCGGTGATCGAGGAAGCGGACGCCGAGCCGGCGCCCCCGCCTCCACCGCCTAAACCGTTGCCAAAACCCGAACCCAAGCCCAAGCCCAAACCGCTGCCCAAACCGGTAGTGGCGAAAGCCGCGCCTGCTCCGCCCCCGGTTGCCGCCGCCAAACCGGCGCCAGCGGTAACCGCCCCCGCGGCAGCTGCACCGGCACCACCCGCGCCGCCGAAAGTCGACGGCCAAGCCTTGGAGGGTGGCTATCTCAAGGGCCTGCGCAACGAGCTGGACACGTACAAGCAGTACCCCACCGGCCGCCAGGCGTCTCTCGAACGCCCCAGCGGCGAGGTAGTGGTCTGGCTGCTGGTGGATCGCCAGGGCCGTGTTCTGGATTCCGGCCTGCAGACCCAGGCGTCGAGCATGTTGCTCAACCGGGCCGCCACCAACAGCTTGCGGCGTATCAAGCAAGTCAAGCCGTTCCCCGAGCAAGCCTTCGGGGGCCGCAATGAGCAACGCTTCACCGCCACCTTCAACTACAGCGTGCAATAAGCACCCGACACCAGGACGACACTGATGAGGTTCACACGGATTCATCTGGCACTCGTTGCCGCAAGCATGGGACATGGCATGGTCATGGCAGACACCCGCGACAGCGACGTCGGTACCATCGGCGTGCAAGGCAAGGCCACGGCGGGCGGCGGCTATATGGTGCAGGAAGAAAGCATCAAGGGCCGCTCCACGGTGACCAAGGAAGCGCTGGATAAACAGACCGCCACCGGTAACGCCGTGGACAAGCTCAAATACACCCCGGGCCTGAACATCTCCAGCGAAGACGCCACCGGTCTGTCGGGCTTTCGCTTCACCATGCGCGGGCTCAACTCCGACCAGGTGGGCATGTCGGTGGACGGCATGCCGATCAACGACTCAGGCAACTACGCGCTGTATTCCAACCTGCTGGGCGATCCGGAAAACATCGAGCAGATCTTCGTCACCCAGGGATCGGCGGAAGCGGACGGTCCGCACATCGGTTCCAGCGGCGGTAATATCGGCATCGTGACCATTCGCCCGTCCAAGGAAACCGGCGCGTTCGTCAAACAGATCATCGGCAGCAACGCCACCCGCAAGACTTTCGCGCGACTGAACACCGGCGAAGTCAACGGCCTGAGCAACTGGCTGTCGGCCTCGCATACCGAGGGCGACATGTGGCGTGGCTCCGGCGCCGTGCGCGCGGACAAGGTGGAGTGGAACAGCTTTTTCGACGCCGGCGAAGGCAACACCGCCAACCTGATCCTCAAGTACCACGAGCAGGACAACAACAGTTACAGCCAGTTGACCAAGAGCCAGTTCCAGCAGAACGGTCGCAAGTTCGACCCCTACCCCGCCACGCCGGCCGTGGGCAGCAATGGCAAGGTCAACAGCTATTACGCGCTGGCGCAGAACCCATTCCAGACCTTTACCGGCGTGCTCAACACCCAATTCAAACTGGCCGACAACCTCGCCCTGTCGGTGATCCCGTACTACTACTGGGGCAACGGCAGCGGCGTCGGCTCATCCAGTTATGCACTCAACCGCGGCTCCAACGTGGGCGGTGTGTTCGACCTGAGCAACTTACCTACCGCCGCCCAGTACAACGCCGACGGTTCGTCCACCACCGGCGTCTACTACCGCCCTTCGCGTACGCAGACCTGGCGTCCGGGCATCACCACCAAACTGAACTGGGACCTGGAAGAACACAGCCTGCAATTCGGTTACTGGTACGAGCGCGCACGCCAGAGCCAGACCCAGCCGTTCATTGCCCTGAAAAACAGCGGCAAACCCAGCGACACCTGGCCGGACGGCGACGCCGTGGTGGATGCCAACGGCAACACCGTGCAGGGTCGCGACCGATTCACCGTGACCCCGGCGCAGAAGGTCTGGGCCCAGGACACTTGGTACATCAACCCGGACTGGACCCTGGTGGCCGGCCTGGCCTACATGAACGTCAAGCGTGACGGCACCAACCACGGCAGCCTTACCGAGCAGGCGGAAAAACGCAGCCAGACGTATAACAAACTGCTGCCCAACGCCGGCCTCAAATACCAGTGGGATGAGCGTGACCAGCTGTTCTACAGCCTCTCGCGCAACATGCGCATTCCGCAGAACTACGTGCTGTATGACAAAGGCGCCGGTTCGATCGACGCCAAGCCGGAAACCAGCTGGAACCACGAATTGGGCTGGCGCTACACCGATGAAGACATGACCGTGGCCGCCACGCTGTTTTATATGCAGTTCAAGGATCGCCAGGTCTCGTCCAAGGACATCAACGGCGACTTCGCCGACATCAACGCCGGCTCCGTCAACAACAGTGGCCTGGAACTGGAATGGAGCGGCCTGCTGCCGAACCACTTCAACTACTACACCTCCTACACCTACACCAAGGCCGAGCAACAGGACGATCTCACCGTCTATAACGCCGGCACAGCCATCCTGCTGCCCACCAGCGGCAAGCAGTTCGCCAACGTGCCGAAGAACATGCTGGCGGCCAACATTGGTTATGACGATGGCCGCTACTACGGCACCTTCGGCGGCAAATACACCAGCAAGCTCTACGGCGACCTGACCAACGACGAAGCCATCTCCGGCCGTACCGTGTTCAACGCCGGTGCCGGCATCTACCTGCCGGTGGACAAGAAAGTGGTGAAGGACGCAACCCTGCGCCTGAACGTCGACAACCTGTTCGACAAGAAGTACCTGGACGGCGTCTACACCACCAAGACCAACGCCGCCAGCTACAGCGGTTTCCGTGACGGAGACCCGGCCTACATCGTGGGCCTGGAACGCACCGTGACGGTCTCCCTGGAAGCCAATTTCTAATTGCGAGGTAAGCGAACATGGACATGAATCTGCTCCACGACATCACCTTCTATGTGATGTACGCCGCGATGGCGATAGCCATCTTCATCACCATCGAACGCGGCATCTACTTCGCCTATGTGCGGCGCCAGGCGCGCGCGTTGAACCAAGTGCTGGGCGCTCAAGTGCACAGCGAACGCGACCTGCCCCAGGCGTTGACCCGTCGCCCTAGCCTGCCCCTGAACATGGTGCTGCCGGTGCTGGCGCAAAAAGCCTCCCACGGCTCGCGCAAAGACCTGGACGATGTGATCGAAACCCAATATTTAAGCACCCGCGCGCCCCTGGCCCGCAGCCTGTGGATTATCGAAACCATCACCACCGCCGCGCCGCTGCTGGGGTTGCTGGGTACCATCCTCGGTATCATCGACACCTTCAAGGCGTTGGCCACGGCGGGTGTGTCGGACCCGGGGCAGATTTCCGGCGGCATCGGCACGGCCCTGTTCGCGACAGGTTTGGGGATCGCCATTGCGCTGTTCTGCGTGGTGTTCCACAACTTCTTCCAGGACAGCCTGGAACGCATCAACGACCAACTGAAAATCCTGTTGATCCGCGCCGCCACCGGCGCCCGCGTGCAGAACGAAGCACCGCACCTGGTAACGGCGCCGTTGCACACCCGCACGGCCTGAGGTTCCCGGCGGGCGCTTGATGCGCCCGCCGTTCTTTTGCCACAGAGGTCCTGAATGTCTGTTTTCTTAAAATTGCGCATCATGGGCCTGGCCGGCGTACTGATCAGTCCGCTGGCCCAGGCGGACTTTTCGATTCCGGGCTTCGAACTGGTGCACACCGTGCCGGTGGACACCACCCTGGGCACCGACGATCTGCGCGAGCCCGGGCCGGTGTGGATCGAACTGTTCGACGGTGCCAGGAGCCGCATCGATATCGGCCAGTTCTATGCCGCCGATCATCCGGGCTCCGTGATGGATCGCGTGATCGAACGCCTGGAAGCAGCCGGCAAACGCGGTGTGAAAATACGTTTTCTGCTGGAAGAAAAGGGCCTGCGTTTGTCGGACGCCGCCACACTGCAGCGCTTGCGCGCCATCCCCAACCTGACGTTCCGCGTACTGCCTTACGCGCAAGTGAGTGGCGGCATCATCCACGCCAAGTACATGATCGTGGACGGTCAACAAGCGTTTGTCGGCAGCCAGAATTTCGACTGGCGCTCCCTGGAACATATCCATGAAACGGGCTTGCGCATCAGCGATGCCACGGTGGTGGGCCAGGTACAGGCGATTTTCGAACAGGATTGGCAAGCCCAGCAGGCACTGGCCGAACACCGGACGGTGCCCCTGCCGGCGACCGGCCAGCTGCCGGCGCGTACGGGTAACTACCTGGTTGCCAGCCCGCAACGTTACAACCCGCCCGGAGTGGGTGACTCCCAACTGGAACTGCCGCGTCTGCTGGCGGAGGCGAAAAAAGAGATACGCGTGCAATTGCTCGACTACGCACCGCTGTCCTACGGGCCGGACAACACGCGCCCCTATTACGCAGTCATCGACAACGCCCTGCGCGCCGCCGCAGCGCGTGGCGTGGCGATCAAGCTGATGGTGTCCGACTGGAACACCGACGCGCTGGAACTGCCCTATCTGAAAAGCCTGGCAGTGCTGCCCAATGTGCAGGTCAAAATCGTCACACTGCCCCAGGCCAAAGAAGGATTTATCCCCTATGCACGGGTGATCCACAGCAAGACCCTGGAGATCGATGGGCAGGTCGCGTGGGTGGGCACCAGCAATTGGCTGGGCGGCTATCTGGATAATTCGCGCAACCTGGAGGTGGTGATGCGCAACGAAGCGATGGCCAGCCGCGTAGGGGATTTGCACCGGCAATTGTGGGACGGACCCTATGCCAGAGCCCTCAACGCTACCGATGAATACCCCGAGCCGCATCCTGGCCAGCATTGACCGGCAGCACCTGAGTGGTGGTAGTGTGTGGAAATGTTTCTGACACATTGATCAGAAACTTCCTACTCACTACCTGCAAAGGAATGCGACTTTCCATGCACTTTCCACTCAAGCAAATCGTGGCTGCCAGTCTGTTCGCGGCCAGCCTTACGGCCGTTACCACACCCGCTTTCGCGAACATCACCGCTGAGCAAAGCACGGCGATACTCAAGCAATTCGGCGAAACGCCGGCCAGCGATTTCCGCAGTTTCCTCGCCACCCTGGCCAAGGGCGATGTGGGTAAAACCGCCGATGTAGGCCCGGCAATCAACGCCTTTCTCTCCAACAAAACCCTGAGTGCCGACCAGCAGAACGAAATCAACCGTTTGCTGGGTATTTACACCAGGGTCAAATACGGCAAGGCCGCTCTGGAGACGCTGCGCGAGCTGGTGGAAATCCCAACGTTCAACGTCGACGGTGTGCCGCAGTACAAGAACCCGGAATTCCTCAAAATCGCCGATAAGATCCAGGCCCTGGCCAAAGCCTTCAATCTGAATTTCCGTAACGTCGACAACCGCGTATACGAAATTTCTTTGGAAGGCAGCGGCGATGAAGTAGTCGGCATCCATGCCCACGCCGACGTGGTGCCGGTGACTCCGGAAAATTGGGTGCTCAAAGATGGCACCAAGCTCGACCCGTTCAAAGTCACGCTGATCGGCGACCGCATGTATGGCCGCGGCACCGAGGATGATAAGAACGGGATTGTGGTGGCGATGTATGCCATGAAGGTGATCAAGGAAGAGAAGCTGCCGCTGGCACGCCACTTTAAACTGTTGGTGGACACCACCGAGGAGACCTCCGGCGACGCCATCCCGTATTACTTCGAACACAACCCGACCCCGCAGTACAACCTGGCGCTGGATGGCGGTTACCCGGTGGTGATTGCCGAGAAAGGCTACGGCACGGTCATGGCGTCTTTCCCGCGTCGCAAAGGCGAAGGCAACGGCGCGGAAATCATCGCGATGACCGGCGGCATGGCCACCAACCAGATTCCGTCGGCGTCGGTTGCCACGCTGGTCACCGACCAGCCTGCCGAACTGGCGGCGAGCCTGCAGAAAGCCGGCGCGGAGTATGCCAAGCGCAACGGCGGCGACTTCGAGGTGGCCGCCAAGGTCGAGGGCAAGGATGTGAAACTGACCATCACCGGCGTGTCGGCGCACTCGTCCGAGCCGGAGTCGGGCGTCAACCCGGTGGCGCGCATGCTGGAGCTGATCCACAGCGTCGACGGCAAGATTGCCCTCAAGCACAACCACATCACCGATGCTGCGCACTATGCGTCCGACAATTGGGGCCTGGATTACTTGGGCGGCAAGTTGGGCGTCGGCTTCGCAGACGACTTTATGGGTCCTTTGACTACTTCGCTGACGTTTGTCGGCCAGGATGAAAAAGCCTTCAAACTGGCGGTGAACCTGCGCGTGCCGAAGGGCAAGTCACCAGAAACGCTGAAAAAACAAATCGCCGACAAACTGAGCGCCTGGGACAAGACCAGTAACGTCGCGGTGGATTTCACTTATTCGATTGCCGAGCCGATGTACCGCAACCCGGAAGGCGAATGGGTGAAAGCGCTGCTGGCGGTCGCCACTGAAAACCTGGGCATGGAGCACAAATTCGGCACGTCGGCCGGTGCGACCTCGGTGCATGAGTTGCCCAACGGCGTGCAATTCGGCCTGGCGCGTCCGGAAGTTAAATACACAGGGCACACCGACAACGAATTCAAGACGGTCGATCAGTTCTTGCTGGACTTGCAGATCGTGACCGAAATGATGGGCCGCGTCGGACAATTGCCTAAGCTCTGACAGCAAAAAGCCCGCCGTGTATTGGCGGGCTTTTCAGACTGAGTAAAAATCAAGCGCACACAAAAACGCCGATCATCGCTGATCGGCGTTTTTGTTGAATATGGAGCGGGAAACGAGACTCGAACTCGCGACCCCGACCTTGGCAAGGTCGTGCTCTACCAACTGAGCTATTCCCGCAAATGGCGTCCCCTAGGGGACTCGAACCCCTGTTACCGCCGTGAAAGGGCGGTGTCCTAGGCCACTAGACGAAGGGGACACGCTACTGAAACACATGGTGTGTGTTCCAGTGCCCAGAGGCCGCATCCGAAGATGGGTCCTGGTTTCACTCAGTGCCACCCGAGGGCAACACTGCTTAAAAATTGGAGCGGGAAACGAGACTCGAACTCGCGACCCCGACCTTGGCAAGGTCGTGCTCTACCAACTGAGCTATTCCCGCATTGGCGTCCCCTAGGGGACTCGAACCCCTGTTACCGCCGTGAAAGGGCGGTGTCCTAGGCCACTAGACGAAGGGGACACACGTACAACATTCACTCCCTACCGCGTGTCGCTGTGTGCTTTACGCTGTAAGTGGCGCGCATTCTATGGATGGATTGAAAGGTCGTCAACCCCCAAGCATAAATTTATTTAAATCAATGACTTCGCCCCCCTTTAGCGCCCCGCGAGGGGATTTGGCGCGTCCGTGCCTTGACGCCTATATTCTGGCGTTCGACAAAACGCTATAGTTCACCTGAACAAATGATGGCAATGTGCATCCATGCGGCGAGCATCCATCTATATAGGAAGCACTCATCCAGGGAACGAGGCGACAACTGGTCGATAAGACCTATCCGCCGCAAGGTCCAGTCACTACACTCCACTGTAAACCCTATAAAGAGGTCACACCGGTGACACCACTCATGATCACCCTGCTGGTAATAGCCGGGATCGCAATACTGATCGCCATTGGCTATATGAACCACGTGGTGGAAAACAACAAGCTGGAAAAGAAGCGCGTCGAGATCGAACTCAATGATCGTCTGCGTCGTTGCGGTGAGATCACTGAGACGTTCCCTGGCCAGCTGATGAATCCGGCGCTCAAACTGCTGCTCACCCGCCTGGAACTCAACGTCAACCAGCGCTTGTTGAACCTCAACAAAACCAATGCAGCGCTCAAGGCACGCATCGCCGAGTTGAGTGCACTGGTAGCCCAGGGCGAATCCATTCCAGTCAATAACCCACCCGCGCCGATCCAGACCGAAGCCAAGGCCAAGGATGTCCGCTTCCTGCTCGAGGCCCTGCACGGCCAGGTCACTCGCGCCGCTCAGGACGGCTACCTGCCGGCCAGTGAAGCCAAGCACTGGATCAGGGAAATCCGCCACATTCTGGTGCTGCTGCACATCGAATTCTTCAATAACCTCGGCCAGCATGCCCTGCAGCAAGGCCAGCCGGGCCAGGCGCGCCTGGCCTTCGAGCGTGGCGTGCAGTACTTGCGCAAGCAGCCGGAACCGGCGTTCTACAGCGCACAGCTGCAGATGCTGGAATCGCAGCTGGCCCGCGCCAACTCCACCGTGCTGACCAATAGCAAGCCCGCCGAAGACGAGGTCAATGAATTGACCGAAGGCTTGAAAGTGGTCGACGCCGATGCCGAGTGGAAAAAGAAAGTCATCTACGACTGATGTCCCCTCCCCGCCTGGCGAACGCCTGTTCGCCAGATGCCATCACTTTGCATCTATCCCTGCACCCCTGACTCGCGTAAAAAAGTGCCCCTCACTCCACGAAGTTAGAGGCCTGCTATGCCTGTTGCCGTGATTGATGGACAAGCGCTGCATTATCTCGACCAGGGCTCGGGGCCCGTCGTCCTGCTGGGGTCCAGTTACCTGTGGAGCCTCGACATGTGGGCGCCGCAGATCGAAGCCCTGTCGCAACAGTACCGCGTGATCGTGCCCGAGCTATGGGGCCATGGCGATTCCGGGCCATTGCCCTCTCAAACCCATTCCCTCGACGACCTCGCGCGCCAGGGCTTGGCACTGCTGGACCACCTGGACATCCCACGCGTCAACCTGGCGGGCCTGTCGGTCGGCGGCATGTGGGGCGCGCGCCTGGCATTGCTGGCCCCTGAGCGCGTCAACAGCCTGGTGCTGATGGACACCTACCTGGGCGCCGAGCCCGAGGCCACGCGCCAATACTATTTCTCGTTGTTCAAGATGATCGAAGAAGCCGGCGCCATTCCCGAGCCGTTGCTGGATGTAATCGCACCGATCTTCTTCCGTCCGGGTATCGATCGCGAATCAGCGCTGTACCGCAATTTTCGCGAGTCGCTGCAAACGTTTCCCAGGGAGCGCCTGCTGGACAGCATCGTGCCGCTGGGTCGAGCGATCTTCAGTCGCGAGGATATTCTCAGCCAGTTACCGCAGCTGGACAGTGACACCACGCTGGTCATGTGTGGTGAGCAGGACACGCCGCGCCCCCCGGCGGAGTCTGAAGAAATGGCCGATCTGATCGGTTGCAGCGTGATCCTGATTCCGCACGCCGGGCATATCTCTTCGCGGGAAAACCCGGAGTTCGTCAACGAAGCGCTGCTGACCTTCCTCGCCAACCACGCCTGAGTGCCCTTGGCTTTGATCGTGGCCGTGGCCGCGATCAAAGCCGAAAGTGCCCGACCATCCCCTTGAGTTCGGCGCCCAACCGCGCCAACTGGATGCTCGACGCGGCGTTACCCTGCATGCTCAACGCCGATTGATCGGCACTCGCACGAATGCTGGTGACACTGCGGTTGATCTCTTCGGCCACCGAGCTCTGCTGCTCGGCGGCGGCGGCGATCTGCTGGTTCATCTGCTGGATCAGCGACACCGCCACCGCGATGCTGCCCAGGGCGCTTTCGGTTTCCAACGCATCGCTGACCGCCAGCTTCACCAACTCGCCACTGTGTTGAATCTGCTGCACCGATGCCTGCGCGGCGCTGCGCAAGGTGCTGACCAGCCGCTCGATCTCTTCCGTCGATTGCTGTGTACGCTTGGCCAGCGCCCGTACTTCGTCGGCCACCACCGCGAACCCCCGGCCCTGTTCGCCCGCGCGCGCGGCCTCGATGGCGGCGTTCAACGCCAGCAGGTTGGTCTGCTCGGCCACACTTTTGATCACACTCAACACTGTGCCGATGTGCTGGATCTCTGCACTCAGGCTTTCGATGCTGGCGCTGGCCCCGGTGCTGGAGGTGGCCAGTAATTCGATGCGCTGCAAACTCTGGCGCACCACCTGCTGTCCACTGTCGACTTTTTCATCAGCGGTCTGGGCAGCCTGCGCTGCCTCTTCGGCGTTGCGTGCCACATCATGCACGGTAGCGGTCATCTGGTTCATCGCCGTGGCAACCTGCTCGGTCTCTTCCTTCTGGCTGCTGACCTCGACGTTGGTCTGTTCGGTAACGCTGGACAACGAATGCGCGGAGCTGGCCAATTGTTCGATACCAGCCTGCAGCCCACTGACCATGTGGCTCAACCCACTGCTCATCTGTTGCATGGCCTGCATCAGTTGGCCGATTTCATCGCGGCGGTCGACCTCCATTCGACCGCTCAAATCGCCGTCGGCGATGCGCTGTGCCACCGCGATCGCGCTGCGCAGAGGCGCCACGATCAAGCGGGTAATCACCCAGGCGGCCACCAACCCCACCAGCAACGCCAAGGCCGACGAGCCGATGATCAGCAGCGCGCTTTTCTTCAACTGCGCCTGCATCGACACGTCCTCGGCACCATAGGCCTGGTCGACCCGACTGACCACTTGCTCCGCACGATCATGCAGTTGCTTGTAGACCGTCTTTTCCTGAGCCAGCAGGCCGGTGTACTCGCCAAGTTTTTCAGTGAAGGCGGCGATATGCCCCGAGACTTCGCCGAGTACGGTCTGGTAACCCGGGTCCTTGACCGAAGCCTTCAATTGCTCGGCCTGGGCCAGTGCCTGATCGGCCTGCTCGATCTTGCCTTGCTCGGTGTTGTCTTCGTCGACTTTACGACTCTGGTCCAGGCGCACATGGGCTTCGTTCATGGCTTGCAGCATCAGGCGCGACACCTGGCTGACCTGCCCCGCCTGCTCGATGAATTCGGCGCCCTCCTTGCCCTGGCTTTCCTTGAGCCCATAAGCGCCGTCATCGGCCAGGCCGGCCTGCAGCACATCCAGGTTATTGGCGACGCTGGACACCGACCAACTCGCCATTTCCAGCGCCAGGTCCTTGGCCTGGGTCAGCTCGACAAATTCGTCAAACGCCTTGCGATACGCCGCCAGCGCCTGCTCGACATCGGTCATGGCCGGCACGTTGGCGGCGGATTGAGCTTTAAGGCTGGTTGCCTGAGCGGCCAGCGCATCCACGGCCTCATGCAACGCGTCGACCGCTTTGGGGTCGGCATGCAAGGCGTAGTCCTGTTCGATCAAGCGCACCTTGAGCAAACCGCTGTTGAGCGAAGACATAGCCTTCAGCCCCTCGAAACGTTGCCCGACGGTTTGCAGCGACCACACGCCAATGGCCGCCACCACCGCCGTCAGCAGCAGTACCAGGATGAAACCCAAGCCTAGCTTTTTCGCCATGCCCAGGTTGGCGAAACGTCGTTGCACGCCCGAAATCATTGCACGTGATCCTCTTGCAATGGCAGATGCCATCAAGCCCGGTTGACTGGAAGCGAGAGTCGCAACGACTGAGGCCTGAACACAAGTCACTGACGCCGCAATAATGGCAAAAAGCTACAAACCCGTCGTTTTCAGAACCGTCGAGGTCGATCTGGCGGGCCCCATGGCGCGCAGCAACGCCAGCGCCCGCTGATCAGCAGCATAGGCTACATTGATGCGCAGCCACTCACTGTATTCACCCGTGGGGTTGAACAGTGCCCCAGGCGAGAGCAACACGCCGAGCCGACGCGCGCACGCCTGCAGCCGCGAGTGGTCCGCCGCACCGGGCCGCGCCCACAGGAACATGCCGCCGGCGGGCACCGCGAACACCTCCCACTCTTCGTCTTCGAGCACCTGCAGTGTGGCGGCCATCTCCATGCTCAGACGCTTGCGCAGGCGCTGCACCCATTTGCGGTACGTGCCATTGGCCAGCAGAGTGCCCACCACCGCTTCGGCAAACCGCGAAGTGCCCAAGCCCGTCAAGGTCTTGAGGCTGGCCAGTTGGGTGACAAGCGTCGCACTCGCGCACAGGTAGCCCACGCGCAAGGCGCTGCTCAAGGTCTTGGAAAAACTCGCGACGTAAATCACCCGCCCCTCGTGGGGCAAGGCCGCCAGTCGCGTGCAGCTGGGGTGCTGCAAGTCGCCGAAGACGTCCTCTTCAATGATCAGAAAGTTCTCGCGGCGGGCCAGTTCCAGTAAGCGCTCGGCCACCGCACGGCACAGGCTGGAGCCGGTGGGGTTGTGATACAGGCTGTGGACGAACAGGCACTTGGGCCGGTGATGCTGCAATAGGGCTTCTAGCGCCGCGATATCCGGCCCGCCTGGGGTGCGCGGAACTTCGAGCAGTTGCACGCCGTGGAAGGCCAGTTGTCGGTAGAGGTTGCCGTACCCGGGCGTTTCCACCACGACACTGTCACCGGCCTTGAGCAGCACGCGTATCAGCAGGTCCTGGGCATGGCTGGCGCCGGCAGTGGTCAGGATGCAATCGACGCGAGTGGCGATGTGAATCCGGGTCAGGCGCCTGAGCAATTGCTCACGCAGCGCAGGCAGGCCCAGGGGCGTGCTGTAGTTGAACAGGCCGGCGGTGTCGGTGCGGGTCACTTCACGAATCGCGTAGCTGATGTCATCGCTTTCATGCCAGGCATCCGGCAGCCAACCGCAGCCCAGCTTCAATTCACCCAACGGGTTGTCGGCAAACGCGCCCCACGTCAGCTCGGCGCCTTCATACCATTGGCATTCAGTGGTGACCGGTGGTTGTGCCACCACGAATCCCGCGCCTTGCCGATGCGCCAGCACGCCTTGAGCGACCATGCGCTCGAAGGCTTCGATCACATTGGACTGGCTGAGCAGGTTATCCAGGGCCAACTGCCGAACGGACGGCAAGCGTGTCCCGGGGCTGACCTGGTTGTTACGAATCCATTGAGCCACGGCCGTGACGATTTGCTGCACCACCGGTACAAGGGCTTGTCGATCGATCCCTAAATCCATGAGCCACTCACTTCAACTGTTTGTTTTCAACTCAACGAGTTAAGCACAGAAGCAGGTGATGGCCGGCCGCTAAGATTTATTAAAGTATTGATTTTATTGGATAATTTACCTTGTGATACACATTCGCACACGGCGTTGTGCCAGCTCTGGAAAAGCCCCACAGCGCCCCAGACGTTTTCGAACCGTGCGCGGCATGCGGTCTTAGATGGCGGTCGCGCCTCCGTCCACCGCCAATGCTTGGCCGGTGGTGAATGCCGCCCCATCGCTGCACAAGTAGAGCACCGCGCTGGCGATTTCCTCGACCTTGCCGATACGCCCCACCGGGTGCATTGCTGCAGCATAATCGGCCTTGCGCGGGTCGGCCTCATAGGCGCGTCGGAACATATCGGTATCGATCACCGCCGGGCAAACGGCATTCACGCGGATTTTCTTCTTCGCGTACTCGATGGCAGCCGACTTGGTCAGGCCGATCACCGCATGTTTAGACGCGGCATAAATGCTCATCTTCGGTGCCGCCCCCAAGCCCGCCACCGACGCGGTGTTGACGATGGCACCGCCACCCTGGGCCAACAGCAGCGGCAACTGGTGCTTCATGCACAGCCATACGCCTTTGACGTTAACGCCCATGATGGCGTCGAACTCCTCCAGGCTGCCGTCGGCGAGCTTGCCCTTTTCGATTTCGATACCGGCGTTATTGAACGCGTAGTCCAGACGCCCATAGGCCGCCAGCGTCTGCGCCATCAACTGCTGCACCTCGGCTTCCACGGTCACGTTGCAGCGCACGAACAATGCTTCGCCACCGGCCTGGCGGATCAGCGAGACGGTCTCCTCGCCGCCCACCACGTCCAGGTCGGCCACCACGACTTTCAAACCTTCGGCGGCGAACGCCAGGGCGGTGGCGCGGCCGATACCCGCGGCGGCGCCGGTGACCAAGGCGACCTGGCCGGAAAACGTCATGCTCATGCAGGGGTGTCCTTCTGGAGGATTTAAGCGTGGCTCGAGTCTAGCCAAGGTTGCGCAGCCTGCGTCAGCACTATCAAAAGGCCGGTTGGCGCTGTATGAACCGCAGTGATAAAGCCTGTGTATCCACCATCAATGCAGCCTATCGAGGAGCATTCGCACACTTCGCTGCGCTTGCCCACCGGCCATTCAAGGTCTATCACTGAGGCTTCCTTTCCAAAGAGTCCCTGCCATGACCGCCCAGACCAACCGCCAGTTCCTGCTTGCCAAACGCCCGGTCGGCGCCGCCACGCGGGATACCTTCACTTATCAGGAAGTCCCGGTGGGCACGCCCCAGGACGGCCAAGTGCTGGTGCATAACGAATACCTGTCCCTCGACCCGGCCATGCGCGGCTGGATGAATGAAGGCAAGTCCTACATCCCCCCGGTCGGCATCGGCGAAGTGATGCGCGCACTGGGCGTAGGCAAAGTGATTGCGTCGAACCATCCGAAATTTGCCGTCGGCGATTACGTAAACGGTGCCCTGGGTGTGCAGGATTACTTCCTCGGCGAGCCGCGTGGTTTTTATAAGGTCGACCCGACAGTGGCGCCGTTGCCGCGCTACCTGTCCGCCCTGGGCATGACCGGCATGACCGCCTACTTCGCCCTGCTGGAGACCGGCGCGCCAAAGGCCGGCGAGACCGTGGTGATCTCCGGGGCCGCCGGTGCCGTGGGCAGCATCGCCGGCCAGATCGCCAAGCTCAAAGGCTGCCGGGTGGTGGGCATCGCCGGTGGCGCCGACAAGTGCGCTTTCCTGGTGAATGAGCTGGGTTTCGATGCGGCCATCGACTACAAACACGAAGACGTACCCGCCGCCCTCAAGCGCGAGTGCCCCAAGGGCGTGGATGTGTATTTCGATAACGTCGGCGGCGATATTCTCGACGCGGTGCTCAGCCGCCTGGCGTTGAAGGCTCGCGTGGTGATCTGCGGCGCAATCAGCCAGTACAACAACAAGGAAGCGGTCAAAGGCCCGGCCAACTACTTGTCACTGTTGGTCAACCGCGCGCGAATGGAAGGCTTTGTGGTGATGGATCACGCCGCGCACTTCGCCGCCGCCGGGCAGGAAATGGCCGCCTGGATGGCGCAGGGCAAGCTCAAGAGCAAGGAAGATATCGTCGAGGGGCTGGAGACGTTCCCGGAAACACTGATGAAGCTGTTCAACGGTGATAACTTCGGCAAGTTGGTGCTGAAGGTCTAAGCGCACTGGCCAAAAAAAACGCCTGCATCCCGTTGGTTCAGGATGCAGGCGTTCTCGTCAGTGACTCGCGCTCGGCGTGATCAGGCGATCTCGGCAACCACTGCCGCCAGCGCCTTGGCCGGATCCGCCGCCTGGCTGATCGGACGGCCGATCACCAGGTAGTCGGAACCGGCGTCCAGTGCCTGACGCGGGGTCAGGATGCGGCGCTGGTCGTCCTGGGCGCTGCCCGCCGGGCGGATGCCGGGGGTAACCAGTTGCAGGGACGGGTGCGCGGCCTTCAACGCCTGGGCCTCCAGCGCCGAGCACACCAGGCCGTCGAGGCCGGCTTTCTGCGCCAGGGCCGCCAGGCGCAACACCTGCTCCTGAGGCTCGATGTCCAGGCCGATTGCGGCCAGGTCCTCGCGCTCCATGCTGGTCAGCACGGTCACACCGATCAGCAGCGGTTTGGGGCCGCTGCGCTGTTCCAGCACTTCACGGCACGCGCTCATCATGCGCAGGCCGCCGGAGCAATGCACGTTGACCATCCACACGCCCATTTCAGCCGCAGCCTTGACCGCCATGGCGGTAGTGTTGGGGATATCGTGGAATTTCAGGTCCAGGAACACCTCGAAGCCTTTGTCACGCAGGGTGCCGACGATTTCCGCAGCGCAACTGGTGAACAATTCCTTGCCGACCTTGACCCGGCAAAGCTTTGGGTCCAACTGGTCAGCCAGCTTCAGTGCGGCGTCACGGGTGGGGTAATCCAGGGCGACGATGATAGGAGTCTGGCAGGCGGACATTGGAATAGGCTCTCAGGCAAGTCGAAATCGGCGCGGATTGTAGCGCAAGCGACGCCATTGCGGGATCCGATGATCGGTAAATACTGACCAAGCGTGCTCTGACGGGCATTCGGGGCATATATTTCAAAGTCGATACATTCAAGACACGCCCCCAACACGCCCCGCCGCTAGCCTCGCTCGCACGACCCTGCGACCTGCACTACCAGCCATGGGGCTGGGCGCCTATGCTGACCGCAACCACCTGGCAGATGACCGCATTATGCAAACCCCTTGCGCCCCTGTGAACGACGAGCAAAAAGGTCCGGCGAGCGCCGATGACAAGCGCTGGACCACCCGCGCGCTGGTGGTCGACGACGATGTGCCGATTCGTGAACTGCTGATCGATTACCTGGCGCGCTTCAGTATTCTGGCCACCGGCGTCAACGACGGTGCCGAGATGCGCCAGGCCATGCACGCCGAAACCTTTGACGTGGTGGTGCTCGATCTGATGCTGCCGGGCGAGGATGGCCTGTCGCTGTGCCGCTGGCTGCGGGCAGAGTCGGATATTCCGATTCTGATGCTGACCGCGCGCTGCGAACCCACGGACCGCATCATCGGGCTGGAATTGGGAGCCGACGACTACATGTCCAAGCCCTTCGAGCCGCGCGAGCTGGTGGCGCGCATCCAGACCATTCTGCGCCGCGTGCGCGACGACCGCAGTGAGCAGCGTGCCAATATTCGCTTTGACACCTGGCGCCTGAACAGCGTGCTGCGCCAGCTGGTGGCCGACGACGGGTTGGTGGTGCCGCTGTCCAACGCCGAATTCCGCCTGCTTTGGGTATTCATCGAGCGTCCGCGCCGGGTACTGAGCCGTGAACAACTGCTGGATGCCGCGCGCGGGCGGTCCATAGAGGCATTCGATCGCAGCATCGACCTGCTGGTCTCGCGCCTGCGGCAGAAACTCGGGGATGACCCCAAGGCGCCGCAGTTGATCAAGACCGTGCGGGGCGAAGGCTACCTGTTCGACGCGCGGGACATCGGCTGATGCGCGGCCCCTTCAATACGCTGTTTGGTCGGCTGTTCGGCGTGTTGCTGGTGGCCATTGTGCTGGCCCACGTGCTGGGGTTCTTTTGGTTCCACCACTATGGCCCGCCCCCGCCGCCGCCCGAAGAGACTTTTGTAGAGCAGCCGGACGGCACGATGAAACCGCTGCCCAGGCATAAACGCTCCTGGTTCGGCGGCCCGGTGGTGCCGCTGACGTTTCAATTCATCTCGCTGATCGTCGCCGCCTGGTACGGCGCCAAGCTGCTCAGTCGGCCGATCCAGCGCCTGAGTGAAGCCGCCGAACGCTTGAGCCTGGACCTCGACAGCCCGCCGCTCAACGAGTCCGGCCCGCTGGAAGCACAACAAGCCGCGTCGACCTTCAACCTGATGCAGCGGCGTATCCGCGAGCAGGTCAGCCAACGCGCGCGCATGCTCGGGGCCGTTTCCCATGACCTGCGCACGCCGTTGTCTCGCCTCAAGCTGCGCCTGGAGCAGATTGAAGACACCCGGCTCCAGGGCCAGATGCGCCAGGACCTGGACGACATGATCGGTATGCTTGATGCGACCTTGAGTTATCTGCACGAACAACGCACCAGCGAAACCCGGCACTGGCTGGACGTGCAGGCGCTGGTGGAATCGATCAGCGAAAACGCCCAAGACCAGGGCTGCGACGTGCAATTTGCCGGCACCTGCGCGCCGCTTCAAGTGCAACCGATGGCCTTGCGCTCCTGCCTTAACAACTTGATCGATAACGCCCTGCGCTACGCAGGAACGGCGCTTGTGGACCTGCAGGACAGCCGTGAAGCGCTGGTCATCCGCGTCATCGACCACGGCCCCGGAATCGCCACGGACAAACGCGAAGCGGTGTTCGAACCGTTCTTTCGCCTGGAAGGCTCACGCAACCGCAACTCCGGCGGCGTCGGCCTGGGCATGACGATTGCCAAGCAGGCCGTGGAACGCCTGGGCGGCCGCTTGAGCCTGGAGGAAACACCCGGCGGCGGCTTGACCGCAGTGATGCGGTTGCCCAGGGCTTAAAGCGCCTTGTCGTCCCGACGACCCTGTGCCTGGGTCGCGCTCCAGTCCATCAACAGGCTGTAGGCCACGGCGAGCAGGGTCGGGCCGATGAACAGGCCGATAAAACCAAAGGCGATCAAGCCGCCGAACACGCCCAGCAGCACGATCACCAACGGCAGGTTTCCACCACGGCTGATCAGGTAAGGCTTGAGCACGTTGTCCACGCCGCTGATGACGAACGTGCCCCACACGCCGAGGAATACCGCGTAGGTGTAATCGCCCTTCCACGCCAGCCAGGCCGTGGCCGGAATCCATACCAACGGCGGGCCCATGGGAATCAGGCTGAGCAGGAAGGTCACGATGCCCAGCACCAGCGCGCCCGGCACGCCCGCGATCAGGAAGCCGATAAGCGCGAGCACCGCCTGGGCGGCAGCGGTGCCGATCACACCATTGACCACACGCTGCACCGTGCCGGCCACCAATTCGATGTAGTAGCCGGCGCGATCACCGATCAGGCGCTCCAGCAAACGGTGGACGAACATCGCCAGGCGCGGCCCGTCGCGGTAGAAAAAGAACACGAAGACCAGGCTCAAGGTCAGCTCCAGAATCCCGCCGCCGATCTGCGCACTGCGTGCCAGCAGCCAGTTGCCGACCTGTCCCAGGTACGGCTTGAGGCTGACCATCAGCGCCACGCCCTGCTGGTCGATGCTGTCCCACATCGCCACCAGCCGCTCACCCACCAAAGGGATCGAACCCAGCCATGTCGGCGCCTCGGGCAAGCCATCGACCTGGATATCCTTGATCAACGCCACGGCATCGCGCACATGGTCCGCCAGATTGAACCCCAGCCACACCAGCGGCACTGCCACCAGCAGCATCCAACCCAAGGTCAGAATGGCGGCGGCCAGCGACTCACGACCGCCCAGCCAGCGCGTCAACAACACCATCAAAGGCCAACTGGCGAACGCCAGCACCGCGCCCCAGAACAGCGCCGACCAGAACGGCGCCATCACCCAGAAGCTGGCACCAAATAGCACCAGCAGCAGGATTTGCACCAGCAGGCGATCGTTATTGAGCATGGGGTATCTCTGAAAAAAGGAGGCTGTAGGAAGAAAGCTTAGGCGAACGGCGCGGGTCCGTTCGCCCGGTACCGGTCAGCGTATCAGATGCACATGCAGACCTTTGGTTTCACTGCTGCCGCTCTCCATGCGCGCAGCGCGCACGCCCTTGTCGACCAGCGCCTGGCGCCAGGCTTCGGCGTTCGGTCCGCTCAGGCTCACGCGTAGGGTGGTGTCGAGGTTCAAGCCACGGGAAATAAGGGTCAGCCAGGTATCGTCCGGCTCATCGCTCAATGCGGGGAAGTCCAGCTCGCCGGTGCTTTTCAGCTCGCGCAGCAGGGTGGCCGACGTGGGCAGCAGGTTGCCCAACGGGTTGCCGGCGTCCAGTTGCTCCACATGCAGGTACGCGCGGCGATTACCACGGGTGATGCCATACAGGGCCACCAGTGAATTGGCCTGTGGCTCGGCCAGGCGCAGCAGCAGGTACTCCTGCTGGCTGTCGGCCCCCACCAGCTTGGCGTTGCCGAAGATCTCATTGGCCCATAGGCTGCTTTCACCGCAGTCACGGGCCTGGCACCAGAACAGCAACTGCGCGCCCTGGGCCTGCAACGCCTCGCGCGTGGCGGTGAAGGCCGCACTGGAGGAGTGTTCGGGAGGCAATTCATAGGTAATGGCAGTGGCCCGGCCCCGCGCGATGGCCTGGCCTTCGTAACGCAGCTGGCCGCTGATCTTGCGGATGGCGCCCAGGGGATAGATGCGTTCCTTTTCTTCAGCGGGGCGATAATCGACGATCTGCGCGTCGACCTGGCGGGCCACGGCGGGCAAGTCCTGGCTGCCCGGTACGTCGGCGGCGAACACCAGTGGGCTGAACGCGCACAACCCCAGCAGACGGATGCAGTCGTTACGCAGGCTCATCGGACAGGTAAGCCCTGGCCATTGAAGATTGCCGCGGTTTTAAGCTCGGTGTTGAAATTGCGCATGGTTGACTCCCTTTCAATCCGCCCAGCCTCGGCAGTTGACCGCCCCAAGTCAAGGCGCGGAGAAGAACCGATTGAAACAGTCTGCAACAAGGACCGCGCCGGACTCATCATTCAGGTGTAAATGATGGCCGCCCGGCAGCGTCGTCACTGTAAAGGGTAGCTCGGAAAGCAATTCGGGATGTTTCGCCAGCATGCCGTCGGCAGCCACCACCAATTGCGCAGGGCAATTGACTCGCCGTACGAAGGCCATGGCCTGGTCGTCGGTCAGACGCAGCGGTGAAGCCAGCGTCAGGCGACTGTCCGTGCGCCAGGTGTAACCGCCCGGTACCGGCATCAACCCACGCTGGGCCAGCAATTGTGCAGCTTCACGACTCACAGCCACCAAGCCCTTCATCCGGGCCTCGACTGCACGCTCCAGGGTGCCGTACACCGGTTTGCGTTTGTCCCGCAGGTTCAATTGCGCCTGCAACGCCATGCCCAGGCGCTCAGCCGCGTTCTCGCCAGGGGCAGTGGGCGGGATCACGCCGTCGATCAGGCCCAGGTGCGTGATGCGCTCAGGCAAGGCGCCGGCCAGCGTCAATGAGACAATGGCACCGAGGGAGTGGCCAAGTAATGCAAAACGTTTCCAGCCCAACTGTTCGGCCACTTGCAGCACATCGTAGACGTAATCCCACAGGGCGTAGCCAGCGCCCGGCGGGCGGTGCGCCGAGTGCCCGTGGCCGGCCATGTCCAGGGCCACGATGCGCAGCCCTGTCAACTTCGGCGCCAGGCGCGCGAAGCTGTTGGCATTGTCCAGCCAGCCATGCAGGGCGATGACCGGCACCCCGTCCTCGGGACCGAACAGATGGGCGGCCAACTCGATATGAGGCAGGCTCAGGCGCACTTCTTCGACCGGCGAGCTCATGCGCAGCTGCGCTCACGGGCGTCCCAGCGGGCAAACAGGGTTTTGATCAGGGTGGCGGTGTCCTGCGGGCGTTCCAGCGGGAACATATGGCCGCCGGGCATGGTGAGCATTTCCCCCAGGGGCAGGCGGCCGACGCCGCTGGCATGGTGACGCATCACCACGCGGCTCTGCCGGCCGCGCACCACCGCCAGCGGTACTTTCATCTGGCGCACCTGGCCGGGGCTGGTATGGGGTACACCACGGTAGATGCTGATCTCGGTGGCCGGGTCGAAGCGCAGGCGCAAGCGGTCGCCCACCGGTTGCAGGCCATGTTGCAGGTAGGCCTCGAAGCAGTCCGGGTCGAAGCCACGAAACAGGGTCTTGCCGGAGAAATAGCTGCGCGCGGCGTCCAGGTCGGCGAATTCCTCGCGCCGACCCAGGGTGCGCCCGGCCGGGGTGAGGCGGTCGATAAACCCGAAGCGCTTGGCGGCGCGGATCACCCAGCGGTCGGCGCGGGTCAGTACCGGAGAGTCGAGCATGACCACCCCGCGATACAGCTGCGGGCAACGCAGGGCGGAGTGCAAATGCAGCACGCCCCCCAGGGAATGGCCCACGCCCCATACCGGCTGCGGCTGTTGCTCCAAATGGTGGATAAGTTCATCCACCAGGTTGTGCCAGTTATCGTCCACCGGAAACCGTGGATCGTGACCATGCTGCGGCAGGTGCGCCACGGTATATTCCGGCGCCAGCGCGGCAAACAACTTGCCATAGGTAGCCGAAGGGAAGCCATTGGCGTGAGCGAAAAACACGTGCTGCGACATACCGGATCCATCTGCAATATCAGGACTTGATTGTCATCACGCACGGCCGGCACAGCAATGACTGTAACTGCCAGGAATGGTGACACTCACGCCACGCCTATCGGGCCGGTGGGTTCTCGCCCAGCGGCACCACCGCCATGGTCAGGCGCGATATGCATGTGGCCTTGCCTTCCTCGTTGCTCAGGCGAATGTCCCACACCTGGGTGCTGCGCCCGATATGCACAGCCCTGGCCACCGCCGTCACCCGGCCGCTGCGAACACCGCGCAGGTGGTTGGCATTCACTTCCAGGCCCACGCAGTAGTATTTGCTGGTGTCGACGCACAGGTAGGCCGCCATCGAGCCGATGCTCTCGGCCAGCACCACCGACGCGCCGCCGTGCAGCAGGCCGAAAGGTTGATGCGTGCGCGCGTCAACCACCATGCTCGCGGTCAGGGACTCGTCGTCGAAACTTTCGAAGCGGATATCCAGCAATTCACCGATGGTGTTTTTCTGGCTGGCGTTGAGGTGTTCGATATTCGGTTGGGTGCGCCACAGGCTCATGCAGGTGTCCTTTGGTGTTTTTATGATGACCCTAATCCTGCCACACAATCGTCTCGATGCGCGCGCTCCCGGCGTGTAAATGTGCGCCATAAGTCGCATCGATGATGCGGGTTAACGCAAGGAAGGCGCACCGCTAGGGGTTTTGCACGCTCACCAGCCTCATCGACCCCGCCAGCAAGAACTCGCCTTCCAACTGCGCCAGGCTGGCGGTGTACATCGGCTGCGGTTGGCGCCAATGGCCGTGCTGGAGGAAGCTGATCAAATTGCCCACCAACGGCTGATGGCTGACCAGCAGCACGTTCTGCTCGCCGTCGAGGTGGGCCAGCACTTGCCGCGGATCGCCTTCGGGCGTCAGCCACGGCACGGTGTCAATATCCGGCTCAAACCCCAGCGCCTCGCGCACCAGCTGAGCGGTTTGCTGCGCCCGTGTGTAAGGGCTGGCGATGATCGCGTCGAAGGGTTGGCCGATCAACCGTGCGGCGCTGCGCAGCACCTCTGCGCGGCCATGCTCGGTGAGGTTGCGTTCGGCGTCGGTGCGCACCTGGCTTTCGGCCTCACCGTGACGCAGGATCCACAGCTTCACAATTTCGGCTCTTCATCGCGCACCGGGTGCGGCGCCGCCGGCACGCTGTGGGGCGCCTCGCCTTCGGGTGCGCGTGGCGCCGGCCAGTCGGCGAACGGCCAGGGCTTTTGCTCGGTATGAAAGCTGCCGAACCGGCCGATCTGTGCAAGGAACTGGCTGAGGCTGTCGCCAAAATTCATCAGGCCCAGGTTCGGCGCGCCGTAGATCAGGCGATAAACCAGTTGCACCACTACCAGCGCACCGAGCAGGAACTGCGCCACCTGCCAGACCAGGGCGAACACCAGCATCCACAGGATGCGCAGGCCGATGGATTCGTACTTGGGAGCAGCTTTGGGATCGTTCATGGTGCGTTCCTCAGTTGAAACCACTGGTGGAAATAAAGTCGACATCGGTTTTGGGCTCGGCCCGCATCAGCAGCTCGATCACTTGGTCCAAGGTGCGCCCTTCAAACAGGATAGCGTGCAACCCGGCGACCAACGGCATGTACACCCCGGCCTCCTGAGCCTTGGCCTTGAGAACCTTGAGCGTGTTGACCCCTTCGGCCACTTCGCCCAGGCGCGTGACCGCCTCATCCAGGCTCAAGCCCTGGCCCAGCGCAAACCCCACCTGATAATTGCGGCTTTTGGGCGAGGAGCAGGTGACGATCAGATCGCCCACGCCGGCCAGCCCGAGGAACGTCATAGGGTTGGCGCCCTGGTTCACCGCGAAGCGGGTCATTTCCGCCAGGGCGCGGGTGATCAGCATGCTCTTGGTGTTTTCCCCCATGCCCAACGCCACCGCCATGCCGGCGATGATCGCGTAGACGTTTTTCAACGCGCCGCCCAATTCGACACCAAAACGGTCGCTGCTGGCATAAACGCGGAACGTGCGACCATGCAGCACCGCCTGGACACGCTCGCAGAGCGCTTCGTCGGCGCTGGCCACCACGGTAGCGGTCAGCGCGTGCTCGGCCACCTCCCGCGCCAGGTTCGGCCCGGACAGCACACCAATGCGCGCCTGGGGCGCGATTTCTTCAAGGATCTCGCTCATCAACTTGAAGGTCTGCGCTTCGATGCCCTTGGTCAGGCTGACCAGCAGCTTGCCCGCGAGACGCTCGGCATGGGGCGCCAGCACCGTGCGCAAGGCGCTGGACGGCAGCGCGACGAAGCACAGCTCGCAGTCCGTGAGGGTGGCCAACAGATCGGTGACCGGCTCGACTGCCGGGTGAATCTTGATGCCTTTGAGGTAACGGGGGTTTTCGCGGTGTACACGAATGGCCTCGGCCTGCTCGGGATCACGCATCCACTGGCGCACCGCATGGCCGTTCTCGGCCAGCAGGTTTGCCACGGCGGTCCCAAAACTTCCGCCTCCCAGGACCGCAATAGGGCGCTGTTGAGTCATATGCAATCCGTTAATCCATACCAGTGGCGATGGCGGCATTATACGGAGCGACCCGCCTGCGGCCAGCCCCCCTGTCGATTCGCGCGCTTGTCGGAAAATGCCACGGGTAGGTGAAGTAATTGCAGGGGCGACGACTGGCAAATGGCCGCGCCTCGGTTAACATGGGCGGCTATCCGTCATGATCAAGGCCGCACCGTGCATCTGCGCCCTCCTCCCCGTTCGTCTCTTCTGCTGATGCTGCTGATGCTGCTGTGCAGCAGTGCTGCACTGGCTGACGACTTGTTCCTCGACAGCCAGCCGCTGCCGCAGGTATTGACCGCCACGCGCCTCAAGCAGTCGGCCGCCGCCGTGCCCGGCAGCATGACGGTGATCGACAGCGAATTGATCAAGGCCAGCGGTGCGCGCGACATCAGCGAGCTGCTGCGCCTGGTGCCCGGCATGATGGTCGGCTACACCACCGGCAACCAGGCGGCGGTAAACTACCACGGCACCAGCGCCAGCGACGCCCGGCGCATGCAGGTGTTGATCGACGGCCGCTCGGTATACCGCGCAGGCCTGGCCACAGTGGACTGGAGCGATATTCCGGTGGCCATGGAAGATATCGAGCGCATCGAGGTGTTCCGTGGCCCCAACACCGTCAGCTACGGCGCCAATGCCTTGATGGCGGTGGTCAATATCCTCACGCGCTCACCGGCCAACAGCCATGGCTCGCGGGTCAAAGTGATTCGCGGCGAGCGCGGCATCAACGACTTCTATGCCAGCCAGGGCGCGGGCTGGGAAACCGGCGACCTGCGCCTGTCGCTGTCCGGGCAACAAGATGATGGCTTCGACAGCGATGCCGCCGGTGCCGACCGCCGCGATGGCCGTCGCCTCAACCGCTTCAGCCTGGCCGTAAGCCAGACCTTGAATACGCAGCAGAGCATCGACTGGCAACTGGATGCGAAGGAAGGCACCAACCAGCGCCCTTACACCTACAGCCCGGTCTTCGCCGGCATTACCGAGGGCGGTACCAATTCCGACGTCACGTCCAAGGACTACGCCGGTTCCCTGCGCTGGAATTTCGACTTCAACCCGGAACACAGTTTGTATATCCAGGGCTCCGCTCAACGGTGGGACCGCCGGCAGATCTGGAAAGCCTGCGACGCCAAGGTCTCGTTCAGCCCGGAACTGACCCAGCTGTGGCAACTGAACCCCAATTACGCGGAAAAGCTGGCCCGGCATATGGACACCTACAGCCAGGGCAGCGCCCCGCCAGGCAGCGCCGCCGAGCAGGCGCTGGCCAACCAGGTGCTGGACCAATGGCGCAACGGCGCCAACCAGAGCGTATGCGGCGACATCGACCAGAGCACCCGGGAAAGCCGCTACGACCTGGAGATTCAGGACACCCTCAGCCTGTCCGACAGCCTGCGCCTGGTCAGTGGCATGAACTATCGCTATGACCGTGCCGACTCCGACACCTATTTCAACGGCACCCTGGACGACACCACCTGGCGCCTGTTCGGCCAGTTGGAATGGCGCGCCAGCGAACACTGGTTGCTGCAGGGTGGCGCCATGTATGAAGACACTCACCTGAGCGGCAATTCGCTGACGCCCCGGGTGGCGGTCAACTACCTGATCAACCCGCGTCACGGCCTGCGCGCGGTGTACTCCGAGGCGATCCGCTCGCCGGACATGTTCGAGAACAACGTCAACTGGAGCTACCGCGTCACTAACTTGAGCTCGCCGGCGTTCGGACAAAGCTCCGCGCAATACTTCGTAAAAACACGTGGCCCCGGCAACCTCGATAAAGAGCTGATGCGCTCACGGGAATTGGGTTACAACGGGTTTTTCGCCGACATCGGCCTGAATATGGACGTGAAGCTGTTCTATGACGAGATCACCGACATGATCAGCTCGCCGCTGCGCAATAACCAATACATCGCCAGCAACGCCAACAGTTCGCGGTTCACCGGCGCCGAAACCCAATTGGACTGGCGCGTCAGCAACGCCGACCGCCTGCGCCTGACCTATGCGTACGTCGACGCCACCGCCAGCAACCCCAGGGACAAGGCGCAAACCGCACGCAACAGTGGCTCGGCCGGCTGGCTGCGTGAATGGGGTCGCGGCTGGTCCAGCGCGCTGTTCTACTATGGCGACGACGCCCTCAACCAGTACCGCTTCGAACGGGTCGACCTGCGCGTGGCCAAACGCATTGCCTTGGGCAAAGCCAATGTGGAACTGGCCGGCATGCTGCAGCAGCGCCTCGACGACCAGCCCACCACATGGGCCGACAACACCTACGACCAGCGCCACGTGCTGTACTTCAGTGCGGAGCTGGAGTTCTAGCATGGCCGCCCCGTCACGGATGACCTTCTCCTTCATCTCCGCGCTCTGGCGCCGCTGTTCGTTGCTGGCGTGCCTGCTGCTGGCTGCACCGGCATGGGCCGCCGAGGTATTGCTGACGGCCGCCGAAGACAGTGACGGGGTGCAGGCCTTTACTCAGGCCCTGGCGCGGCAACGCCCCGAAGACCATGTGACGTTTACCCCGCTCAAAGACTTACCCGCGCCCGGCCGCCTGCCCGCCAGCACACGCTTGATCCTGCTCGACCTGCCCAGTCTCGACTGGCGCCTGCAGGACGATCAGGGCCCACCGACGCTGGTGCTGCGCATCAGCCGGCTGCAGGCACATCAGCACCCGGGCGCTGCACAACATGCCCATGTCAGCCTGCTATGGAGCGACCCGCCGCTGGCGCGCCAGCTGCGCCTGATTACGCGCATCCTGCCCCAGGCACGCCGGATCGGCGTTCTGTATGGCGCCGAAAGCGAGTTCCTGCTGCCCGAACTGCGTCAGCATGCCGCCCCCCTGAACTTGGAAATCGTGCCCCAGCGCTGGGACAACACCAGCGACAGTCGCCCTCTGCAAAGCCTGTTCAGGAACAGCGACGTACTGCTGGGCCTGGATGACCCACAGCTGTACAACCCGAAAACCGCAAAAAACCTGTTGTTGAGCAGCTACGCCCAGCAACTGCCGCTGGTGGGCCCCAACGCCGGCTTTGTGCGGGCCGGCAGCCTGGCCAGCACTTACAGCGACCAGACCGACTGGCTGGCGGTACTCGACCGTTTGCTCGACCATGCCCCCGCCAACTGGCCGCGCTCGGTGTACCCGGACCATTTCAAAGTGGTGGGCAATGCCCAAGTGGCGCGCTCGCTGGGGATCGAACAGGTCGATGAAGCCCAGGTCGCGGCGCAACTGGCCGAAGGAGAAAAACGCCCATGACCCTGCGCCGTCGTTGGGACATCAATACCCGCACCCAGCTCATTACCCTGGGCCCGGCGCTGGTGCTGACATTGCTGCTGATCAGCTTCTTTACCTTCGTGCGCATCCAGGACCTGCGCCAGGAGCTGGACCACACCGGGCAACTGATCGCCAACCAGTTGGCGCCGGCCACTGAATATGGGGTGATTTCCGGCAACACCGACGTGCTCGAGAGCCTGCTGCGCGCCACGCTGGCGACGCCTCATGTACGTTTCCTGGAGATTCAGGACAGCACCGAGAATATTCTGGTGTACGTCGAACAGCCTTCGGAAAAACATGATCGCTCGCTGTCGGTAAAAGTGTTCCAGGCGCCGATTCGCCTGCAGCATATCCAGCTGGGCAACGACTTTTTTCAGGACAACCTCAACGAAACCAAGGCGCCGCGTGCCGACTACCTGGGTCGGGTCATCGTCGGTATGTCCAACGATGCGTTCAGCCAGCGCCAGCAGGAGATCCTGCTCAAGGCCGGCATCCTGGCGCTGTTCACGCTGCTGTTTACCTTCCTGCTGGCCCGGCGCCTGGCCGCCAGCCTGTCACAGCCGATCAGCGCCATGGGCACTGCGGTAAAAGCTATCCAGCAGGGCCACTACAAGACCGCACTGCCGATCGTGGACGACTCGGAGCTGGGCGATCTGTCGCGGCATATCAACAACCTGGCCGAAGGCCTCAACCAGGCCAGTCGCGAACAACAGCAGGCCATGGCCCAATTGATCCAGACCCGCGAAGAGGCCGAGCGCGCGAATAACGCCAAATCGGATTTCCTGGCCATGATGAGCCATGAATTGCGCACTCCGATGAACGGCGTGCTGGGCATGCTGCAGTTGCTGGAAACCACCGAGATGACCGAGGAACAGACCGAATATGCGGCGCTGGCCTCCGAATCCACCGAGCATTTGCTCAAGGTGATCAACGACATCCTCGATTTCTCGCGCATCGAACGTGCGGCCCTGGAGCTGGAACATATCCCCTTCAACCTGGCCGACCTGATCAACAGCTGCGCCCAAGCCTTCCAGCACAGCGCCCAGCAGCGCGGGCTGGCGCTGCGACTGCCGATCCCGCCGGGCATGGAGGCGCTGCGGGTGCGGGGCGACCCCACGCGTATCCGGCAGATTCTGGTGAACCTGATCGGCAACGCATTGAAGTTCACCGAGCAGGGCAGCGTGAGCGTCGAACCCCATTGGCAGACCCTCGACCATGAGCTGGTGTGGTTTACCTGCACCGTGCGCGACAGCGGAATCGGAATTTGCGCCGAACGCCTGGAACTGATGTTCGATGCGTTCCAGCAAGCCGACAGCTCCATATCCAGGCGCTACGGCGGCACGGGCCTGGGCCTGCCCATCGCGCGTACGCTGGCCGAACGCATGGGCGGCACACTGCGCGCCCAGAGTGAAGAAGGCCGTGGCTCGGTGTTTACCCTTGAGCTCCCGCTGGCCATCGACCAGCACAGCCTGCCCTCCGCTCCCCCCGATGCCGAGCGCAAAGGCGCCGCCGGCGAAGGCCGTCACGTGCTGCTGGTGGAGGACAATCCGGTCAACCGCACCGTGGTGGAAGCCATGCTGCGCAGCCTCGGGTACGAGGTGAGCCTGGCCACCGACGGCGCCGAAGCCATCCGCAGCGCCGAAAGCCTGATTTTCACGGCGATCCTGATGGATTGCCGCCTGCCGCTGATCGATGGTTACGAAGCCACTCGGCAGATTCGCCGGTTACCCGGCTGCGCCGACCTGCCCATCATTGCCCTGACCGCCAACGCCTTGCAGGGCGACCGTGAAGCTTGCCTGGCGGCGGGAATGAACGATTACCTGGCCAAGCCGTTCAAACGTACCGATCTGCAGCAAATCCTGCAGCGCTGGGTGCAGTAATGCCGCGCGATGAGCCAACTGCGACTGGCGTGAAAGACGAAAGTGCGGCAGTCTTAGGCACCCAAATGGGCCCTTGAACGGGCCCGGTTTAACATTTCAGTGAACATGTGTACATTGAGTACCTTGACGCTGTGACTTTCACTACAACGCAATAGTCTATGTGTAGGCTGCCGACATGAGGCATGAACGCTTCATTCGGTTCGGGAAGATCTACCCTACCCTGCCGCATGGGATTATTGAGGAGCTCGCATGACCAAACAAAACGCCTTTACCCGGGAAGACCTGCTGCGCTGCAGTCGCGGTGAGCTGTTCGGCCCAGGTAACGCGCAACTGCCCGCCCCCAACATGCTGATGGTGGATCGCATCACCCATATCAGCGAAGAAGGTGGCAAGTACGGCAAAGGTGAATTGGTCGCCGAGCTGGATATCACCCCGGACCTATGGTTCTTCGCCTGCCATTTTGAAGGCGATCCTGTGATGCCAGGTTGCCTGGGCCTCGACGCCATGTGGCAGTTGGTCGGTTTCTTCCTCGGCTGGCAAGGCCTGCCGGGTCGCGGCCGTGCCCTGGGTTCGGGCGAAGTGAAATTCTTCGGACAGGTCCTGCCGACCGCGAAGAAAGTCACCTATAACATTCAAATCAAGCGCGTCCTCAAGGGCAAGCTGAACCTGGCCATCGCCGATGGTTCGGTGAGCGTCGACGGTCGCGAGATCTATACTGCCGAAGGCCTTCGGGTCGGCGTATTCACTTCCACTGACAACTTTTAAGGGTTATCCGCATGCGCCGCGTCGTTATCACTGGTCTGGGCATCGTTTCTTGCCTGGGCAATGACAAAGAGACCGTCACCGCTAACCTGCGTGCAAGTCGCCCTGGCATCCGCTTCAACCCGGAATATGCCGAAATGGGTCTGCGTAGCCAGGTTTCCGGCTCCATCGACCTGCCCCTCGAAGAATTGATCGATCGCAAGATCTACCGCTTCGTCGGCCACGCCGCCGCCTACGCCTACCTGGCCATGAAAGACGCGATTGCCGACTCCGGCCTGAGCGAAGACCAGGTGTCGAACGTGCGCACCGGCCTGATCGCCGGTTCGGGCGGTGCATCCACCCTGAACCAGATGGAAGCGCTGGACATCCTGCGCGAAAAAGGCGTGAAACGTGTCGGCCCGTACCGTGTGACCCGTACCATGGGCAGCACCGTTTCGGCCTGCCTGGCCACTCCGTTCCAGATCAAGGGCGTGAACTACTCGATCTCCTCCGCCTGCGCCACCAGTGCTCACTGCATCGGCACTGCAGTCGAGCAGATCCAGTTGGGCAAGCAGGACATCGTATTCGCCGGCGGCGGTGAAGAAGAACATTGGAGCCAGTCGTTCCTGTTCGACGCCATGGGCGCGCTGTCCACCCAGTACAACGAAACCCCGGAAAAAGCCTCCCGTGCCTACGACGCCAAGCGTGACGGTTTCGTCATTGCCGGCGGTGGCGGCATGGTGGTGGTCGAGGAGCTGGAACACGCCCTGGCCCGTGGCGCCAAGATCTACGCGGAAATCGTCGGTTACGGTGCCACGTCCGACGGCTACGACATGGTTGCGCCAAGCGGTGAAGGCGCGATCCGCTGCATGCAGATGGCGATGTCCACTGTCGACACCCCAATCGACTACCTGAACACCCACGGTACTTCGACTCCGGTCGGCGACGCCAAGGAAATGGAAGGCGTGCGTGCGGTATTCGGCGACAAGGCACCGAAAATCAGCTCTACCAAGAGCCTGTCCGGTCACTCCCTGGGTGCCGCCGGCGTTCACGAAGCGATCTACTGCCTGCTGATGATGGAAGGCAACTTCATGGCCGGCTCGGCCAACATCGACGAGATCGACCCGGTCGTCGCCGATATGCCGATCCTGACCAAGACCGTCGAGAACGCCAAGATCGACACCGTGATGAGCAACAGCTTCGGCTTCGGTGGCACTAACGCTACCCTGGTGCTCAAGCGCTGGCAGGGCAAGTAAGCCTTGTAGGTTGCTCCCCATGAAAAAGCCCCGACTGGTTCGGGGCTTTTTCATGGGCCACGGAAAATCCTGGCAGGGGCGCGGGCTCAAGGAGCGCTGTTATCACGCAGGTGCCTGGGCAGCACGGCGAGGAAATTATCCCGCGCCACCTTACGGGCAACCGTTTCAGGCAGCGCGTCAAGAAAGGGATCGAAGCGGTGCATTTCCTTGCCCAGTTTATTGAAGCGCCCGACGACGTCAGAGCCCAGCATAAAGCGCTCCGGGAAGCGCTCCACCAGGGCCAGCCACTCCGGCCGCGGTTTACCCGACTCGTCCAGCAGGTAAGGCGTGAGCATGCTCCATGACAGGTCGATGTACAGATTGGGGTAAGCCTCCAGCAGACGGCTCAAGGTGGGCAGCAAAAAATCCATCTGTACCTGATGCCGATGAATCTCCTTGCTGGCGCCGGCATGGGCCCAGATAAACCGCGTGTGCGGATGATTGCGCAGTGGCTCCTCGATTTCGGCCAGGTACAGCGGGTTGCGCTCGCGTTTGGAGGTGATGTTGGAATGCAGCAGCACCGGCAGGTCGTTTTCGGCCGCCAGGTGATAAATGCGCGTCATGGCCTCGTTGTTGGCGCGCGGGGTGTCGCCAGAGGTCAGCGCGGTCAGGTCGTCGTGGCGGGTGAAGACCTCGCCAATGCCCTGCCACAAGCCCGGATTGAGGTCGAGCATGCGCTGGATATGCGCGTCGGAGTTCTTGTCATTGGGGTTGAAACCGGACAGAAACGGATGAAAATGGCGACGCTGCTCCGGGCTCAGTGTGTTTACGGCGGCCGCGACAATCACGTCAGTGGCGCTGTACCAATACGCATCGGCGTCATCACCGGCGTAGTAGCGTGGGCGCTTGGGTTCGTCTTCATGCCATTTCTTGGCGACCGGAACGCCTGAAATCATCACATGGTCGATGCGATTTTCCGCCATGGCCTTGAGCAGCTTGTCCATGCCCGCGGTTTCCTGGAAAAAGTCCACGTAGTGCAGGTGCGCATCGCTGTAGGCATAGTCGCGGGCCTGCACGGTGAAGCTACCTGCGGCCAATAGCAGGGCAAGGCTCAAGCGGGTCCAGGGCACGGTGATCTCTCGTCAGGCAGGGAATACAGGTAGACCCTGGCGTGCCTCGCCGGGTTCATCCGGCGAAAAAAGCAGGAACACCTAAGTGCCAGCATGCTCTATAACTGCATGACCTTTATCCTGCCGTCACTGTGAGGTTTGCCATGCCAGTCATCGTCAATACGCTGAACACCGAAAACTATCGCCACAGCGTCAATATCAACCACCACGAACTGTTCACCGACCTGCCCAAAAGCCTGGGCGGTGACGATTCGGCGCCCTCCCCCCACGATTATTTCGACGCCGCGCTGGCCTCATGCAAGGCGCTGACGGTCAGGCTCTACGCACAGAAAAAAGATATTCCGCTGACAGGCGTGACGGTGGAAGTGACCCACGATGCCACCGACGAGCAAAAAGGCCGATATACGCTCAACGTCAAGTTGACGCTCAAGGGCGTGCTCACCGATGCGCAACGCGATGAGCTGCATCGTGTGGCCGACCGCTGCCCGGTACACAAACTGATGACCACCGCCGACATCAACATCGAGACCACCCTCTCCGAAGGTGCTTTCAGCCAATAGCGGCAGCCTCCCGTCGAGCGGGTTATGCTCAGCGCATTCCAACCCGCTCAGACAGGGATGCACCATGACCACCCTCACCGTGATCCGCCCTCGCCCGGAAGATGTCGAGGGCCAGCCGATCCTGCGCCCGCTGCCCTCGCGCGAATGCCGAAGCGTCGGGCCTTTCGTATTCTTCGACCACATGCTGGCTACGCGCTATGCGCCAGGCACCGGCATGAATATCCGCCAGCATCCGCATATCGGGTTATCGACCCTCACCTACCTGTTCGAGGGCGCCTTGCAGCACAAGGACAGCCTGGGCTCCGATCAGGTAGTGCAAGCCGGCGAGGTCAGTTGGATGACAGCCGGCAGCGCGATTGCCCACGTCGAGCGCACGCCGGAGGCGCTCAAGGCCAGCGGTTTTACGCTGCATGGCCTGCAAGTGTGGCTGGCGTCGCCCAGGGACCACGAAACCGGGCCGGGGCATTACAGCCATCACCCGGCAGCGAGTTTGCCAGTCAGCGACGCACTGGGCGTGCAGATCCGCTTGATTGCCGGCACTGGCTTCTGCCTCAAATCGCCGGTACCGGTGCTGTCGCCCACCCTGTATGCCGAGGTGCGAATGCAGACGGCCACCACCTTGCTGATCCCGGATGAGCATGAGGAACGTGCGGTGTATGTGCTGGCGGGCGAAGCGCAACTCGATGGCGAACCGTTACAGGCCCATAGCCTGGTAGTGTTGCCGAAGGGAGAGACGATGACGTTGTCAGCCGAATCCGACTGTCATCTGGTGGTGTTGGGCGGAGCACCGCTGGATGGACCGAGGCGGATCAATTGGAATTTTGTCGCGAGTGATCCTGCGGTGATCGAGCAGGCCAGGCAGCGCTGGGCGGCTGGGGATTGGCCAACGGTTCCGGGGGAATCGGAAAGGATTGAGTTGCCTGGGAGATAGCCATCGGGGGCAAGCCCCTTCCCACATTTTGACGATCTGAATCCAATCATGTGTGGGAGGGGGAGCTCGCCCCGATGACGCCGGAACAGGCGCTGAACACTCAGCCCTTGAACACTTCATCCAGCAGGTTGTGCATCGACTGGAAGGCCCGCGCGGCAGTCTTCGCGTCGTACATCATCTTGCCCGGCACATTGGCGTGCGGGTCGGTGAACGAATGCACCGCACCGCCGTAGCTGAGCAATTGCCAATCCACACCGGCGGCGTTCATTTCATCTTCAAACGCCGGCAGTTGCTCTTTAGGGACCAAGGGATCGGAAGCGCCGTGCAACACCAACACGGAACCCTTGATATTCCGTGCATCCGCCGGGTTCGGCGTATCGAGGGTGCCGTGAAAGGACACCGCCGCCTTCAAAGGTGCGCCCGTACGCGCCAATTCCAGTGAGCAGCAGCCACCAAAGCAGAAACCGAAGGTTGCCAGCTTCGATGTATCAACCGCCGCCTCCGTCTGGTTCTGCAGTTGCTCGAAAGCTGCCTGCATACGTTTGTTCAACAGCGGTCGGTCGTTCTTCAACGGCATCATCGCCGCGCCGGCTTCATCGCCATTGGAGGGACGCACAGTTTGCCCGTACAGGTCGGCGATCAGCACTACGTAGCCGTGACTGGCGACGGTTTTGGCGATCTCTTCAGCACCGGCACTCACCCCCATCCAGTTCGGCGCCATCAGCAGGCCCGGTCGCGGGCCCACGTGGCTGGCATCGAACGCCAGGCGACTCTCATACGATTGCCCATCTATCTGATAGACCACGGAACGCACGGTGACTTGGCTCATCATTTACTCCAGTTGAAGTGCACTAGAACGAAAAAACCCGCCGAAGCGGGTTTTTCCTGCGACGTTGTTAAACCGACAGTTCAACCAACAGCTTGTTCAGTCGGCGCACATAGGCGGCCGGGTCCTTCAGGCTGTCACCAGCGGCCAGGGCCGCCTGGTCGAAGAGGATGTGCGACAGGTCGCCAAAACGCTCTTCGCTCTGCTCGCCGTCGAGTTTCTCGATCAACGGGTGCGCGGGGTTGAATTCAAAGATCGGCTTGGAATCCGGTACTTTCTGCCCGCTCGCCTCGAGGATCTGGCGCATCTGCAGGCCCAGGTCCTGTTCGCCAATGGCCAGGATCGCCGGGGAATCGGTCAGGCGGTGGGAAACCCGCACTTCGCTGACGGCATCGCCCAGGGCAGTCTTGATCCGCTCAACCAGGCCTTCCTTGGACTTGGCCACCTCTTCAGCGGCTTTTTTGTCTTCCTCGGAATCCAGGTTGCCCAGATCCAGGTCGCCACGGGCCACGTCGACAAAGGACTTACCGTCGAACTCGCTGAGGTAGCTCATCAGCCACTCGTCGATACGATCGGTCAGCAGCAATACTTCGATGCCTTTCTTGCGGAAGACCTCCAGGTGCGGGCTGTTCTTGACCTGCGCGTAGGTCTCGCCGGTCAGGTAGTAGATCTTGTCCTGGCCTTCCTTGGCGCGCGCCAGGTAGTCGGCCAGCGACACAACCTGCTCGCCGTCGTCGCCCTGAGTCGAGGCAAAACGCAGCAGGCCGGCGATTTTTTCCTTGTTGGCAAAATCTTCCGCCGGGCCTTCTTTCATGACCTGGCCGAAGTTTTTCCAGAAGCCTTTGTATTGCTCAGGCTCGTTTTTCGCCAGTTTTTCCAGCATGTCGAGCACGCGCTTGGTCAGCGCCGACTTCATGGAGTCGATGATCGGGTCTTTCTGCAGGATTTCCCGCGACACGTTCAGCGACAGGTCATTGGAGTCGACCACGCCTTTGATAAAGCGCAGGTACAGCGGCAGGAAGGATTCCGCCTGGTCCATCACGAACACGCGCTGCACGTACAGCTTGAGCCCCTTGGGCGCTTCACGCTGGTACAGATCGAACGGCGCGCGAGCAGGCACGTAGAGCAGCGAGCTGTACTCCAGCTTGCCTTCGACCTTGTTGTGGCTCCAGCTCAGCGGGTTTTCGTAATCGTGAGCGATGTGCTTGTAGAATTCCTGGTATTCCTCGTCCTTGATTTCGGTACGAGGACGGGTCCACAGCGCGCTGGCGCGGTTGACCACTTCCCATTCCTGGGCCGGGGTTTCTTCGCCTTCGGCGGCGGCCTTTTCTTTAGGCAGCTCGATCGGCAGCGCGATGTGGTCGGAGTACTTTTTGATGATGTTGCGCAGGCGCCAGCCGTCGGCGAACTCTTCTTCACCGGACTTCAGGTGCAACACGATACGAGTGCCGCGCTCTGGCTTGTCGATCGTGGCGATTTCAAACTCGCCCTCGCCTTTCGACGCCCAATGCACGCCTTCGCTGGCGTCGAGGCCGGCGCGACGGCTGAACACTTCAACCTTGTCAGCCACGATGAAGGCTGAATAGAAGCCCACGCCAAACTGGCCGATCAGGTGCGAATCCTTCTTCTGATCGCCCGACAGGTTCTTCATGAAATCGGCAGTACCGGATTTGGCGATGGTCCCCAGATGTGTGACCGCATCGTCACGGCTCATGCCGATACCGTTGTCTTCGAGAGTGACGGTCTTGGCGTCCTTGTCGAAGCTCACGCGGATTTTCAGTTCGGCGCCACCTTCCAGCAACTCGGGCTTGGACAGGGCTTCGAAACGTAATTTGTCGACAGCGTCAGAGGCGTTCGAGATCAATTCGCGAAGGAAGATTTCCTTGTTGGAATACAGCGAATGGATCATGAGGTGCAGCAGTTGCTTCACCTCGGTCTGGAAGCCCAGGGTTTCCTTTTGAGTTTCCACACTCATGGTCATCAAACTCCAATTGGATGGCAGTGGCCGCGCCCTTGCGGGTTGGCGGCGGGTTGTCATCAAAGTTGGGGGCTAACAGCAGGATTTCAAGAGCGGCTCGTGTCCTCGATCTTGAAATGCGCTCGAGCAGTGGCGATTGGCTCTGCGGCGGTGCTTTGCCACGCAGTGATCGCCACATTCGCCACGCGACGCCCCTGACGCCACACCTGGCAAGTGGCGTAAGTGTCGCGAAACTGGCCGGCGCGCAGGTAATCCAGAGAAAAGTCGATGATTTTCGGCAGTCCCGGCGCACCGGTAAACACCAGCAGGTGCAGCGCCGCAGCCAACTCCATGAAGCCTGCGATCACGCCGCCGTGCAGGGCCGGTAAAATGGGGTTACCAATGTTGTCTTTGTTGGCCGGAAGGCGAAACAACAATTCATCGCCCAGGCGCGTGCATTCAATGCCAATCAATTGGGCATACGGAATCAACTCGAGCAGCGCCGTATAGTCACCGCGCGCATGGGCCTGTTCAAGGCGGGTCTTGAATCGATGGGTCATGCCTGCGCTCCCTTGAGGGTATCGCCCAGCCCCTGCGTGCCCTTGAGACGCTTGCCCATGCGCATGAATGTACCGACTACATGGGCGATGGGGTGCTGCGGGTCCTCCTGGTAGGCAACGCCACGGGTGAAGATCACATCGGTGGTCACCCGATAGCATTGGGCGAAGCCGTAGACCGGCTGGTGAGGCGCCGCCGGGTGCATGTAGTCGATGCGCAGGTCTAGGGTCGGGCATACCTCGAAGTCCGCCAGTACACACAGGGTCGCCATGCCGCAGGCAGTGTCCATCAACGAGGTCAACGCGCCACCGTGTATCACGCCGGTCAGGGGGTCGCCGACGATCGCCGGGCCGTACGGCAGGATGAGCGTCATGCCTTGGGTATTGGCCTCATGAACGGTAATGCCCAACAGCTGGCAATGGCGCAATGCCGAAACGAAGCGTCGGGCACGCTCTAACAATGGATTTTCGCTCATTCGGTCCAGACTCTTATTAGTGTTGATCCGCGGAGTACGGGGTGCGGGCGAAAGTTCCTGGCAGGGTGCTGTTTATATATCTGCGTAATTAAAGGAACTAATGCTGAACCCTCAGGCTCGAAAGGCCAGTAGATATCTTCAATAAGGAGAAACACCCCATGCGCAAGACTTTAGCTATTTCCATGATGCTGGCCGCTGCTCTCGGTCTGGCTGCCTGCGACAAGAAATCCGAAGACAAAGCCCAAGACGCCGCTGCCCATTCTGAGCAAGCTCAGAAAGATATGGCCAAGGCTCAGGATAAAGTGAACGACGCTGCGAAAGAAAACGCCGATGCTGCCAAAGCTCAGGCCGAATCCAACGCTGCCGCCGCAAAAGAAGCAGCACCTGCCACCGGCTCCTGAGACCTGGCTTGAAGTAATCGTGCTGCAAAAAGAAAGCCCGCTCATATAGCGGGCTTTACTTTGCCTGGTATTTAACGCCAGTGGTTACAGCGTTAAGACACCGCGTCCTTCACCGGCTCCGTTAACGGCGTGTCGGTTGGCGTATAAACCATCACCTCCAGCACGTCGGAATGAAATTCGCGGCGATACAGCACGAACACCACGCCGGCACTCATCAACATGAACAACCAGGGGCTGACAAACCAGGCAAGCATGGTCATGCCGAAGTAATAAGAACGCAGTCCGAAGTTGAATTGATTGGCGGCCATTGAGATGACACGCGCCGCGCGCAAAGCAAACGCCTTGCGTTCCTGCTCAGACACATGCCGCTCGCCGATCATCGGCGCCGACCCTACCAGCACCGCCGCGAAGTTGTATTGGCGCATGCACCAGCTGAACGTGAAGAACGCGTAGACAAACACCAGCGCCAGGCACAGCAACTTGATTTCCGACATGCCCTGGGAGGCCTGCTGCACCATGGGAATATCCGCCAGCAATGACACTGCGCGCTCGGAAGCGCCAAGCACGGTCAGAATACCGGCGAGAATAATCAGGGTGCTGGAGGCGAAGAAGGAGGCATTGCGCTCCAGGTTGCCGATCACGCTGGCGTCGGCGATACGGTTGTCACGCAGCAACATGCGGCGCATCCAGTCTTCACGGTAAAGATGCAGCACACTGGCCAGACACGCGGTGTCTCGGGCTTTCCAGGTGGCATAACGGGTATAGCCGCCCCAGCACAGGACGAACCAGAGGGCGGCAAGCAGGTGAATCTGATTGGTTTCGACGAACGACATGCGGGGCCTATGACAGGGTGAATGATGGCGTAATGCGCTATGACGGCGGGAGCGGCAAGCCCCTCCCACACTGATCCCTTCCAACTCTAGAGGGTGTAGTTTCATAAAGCATAAAAAATGCCCCGTATCGATTGATACGGGGCATTTCCGTAAACCTCGAACCTGGCGCGTTATGCGATCGCTTCGCTACGCTTGCCGAGCAGACGGTCTACCACTACCGCCACAACGAGAATCATCACCGACGGCACCAGCCAGGCCAGGCCTTGCTCGCTCAACGGCAGGTTCGCCAACTGCGCCGGCAACCAATCCGCCAGGCCCGCACCCTTGAGCGCATCAATGCAACCGAAGATGAACGACACCAGCATCACCGGGCCGACGATCCGCCCCTGCTCCTGCCAGAAGCCTTTGCAGAAGCTCAGTGCCACCAGCACGATGCACGGCGGGTAGATCGCGGTGAGCACCGGGATCGAGAACGCGATCAGCTTGGTCAGGCCCAGATTCGATACGAACAGCGAGAACAACGCCAGGATTACCACCAGGGTCTTGTAGGACAAGGGCAGCACGCGGCTGAAGTACTCGGCGCAGGCACAGGTCAGGCCCACCGCCGTCACCAGGCACGCCAGGGAGATCAGCACGGCCAGGAAGCCGCTGCCCAGGGAACCGAAGGTGTGTTGCACATAGGCATGCAGCACTGCCGCACCGTTGCTGGCACCGGCTGCGACGGCATGGCTGCCTGAGCCGAGACGGAACAGGCTGACATATACCAGCGCCAGGCCCACACCGGCAATCAGGCCGGCAATGATCGCATAGCGAGTGATCAGCTTTGGAGACTCGACACCTCGTGAGCGAATCGCATTGACGATGACGATGCCGAATACCAGCGCACCCAGGGTATCCATGGTCAGGTAACCATTGATAAACCCTTGGGAGAATGGCGCAGCGACATATTCCGGGGTAGCGACACCCACATCGCCGGCCGGCAGGGCGAACGCAGCGATGCCGAGGATAGCCAGCGCGATAATCTTCAGCGGCGCGAGAAAACGCCCCACCGTGTCCAACAGGCGCCCGGGATACAGGGAGACAAAGAACACCACCAGGAAGTACACCGAGCTGTACAGGAACAGCGCCAGCGGGCTTTCGCCGGTCAAGGGCGCCAGGCCCACTTCAAAGGACACGGTCGCGGTACGCGGGGTAGCGAACAGCGGGCCTACCGCCAGGTACGCCGCCGCCGCGAGCAGGCCACCGGCGATCTTGCCGATCGGGCTGCTTAACGCGTCCATACCGCCACCGACCTTTGCCAGGGCAACTACGGTAACCACCGGCAGGCCGACCGCCGTGATCAGAAAGCCCAGCGCCGCCATCCAGACGTGAGGCCCGGACTGCAATCCAACGATAGGCGGGAAGATGATGTTGCCGGCGCCCACAAACAGGGCAAAAGTCATGAAGCCCAACGCCAGGATGTCCTGGCTTTTCAACACTTTCATTTAAGGAAATACCACACTGCTGAATCGGAATTTAGAGAGGGATTCCCTGTGGATGAGGGAAATACCGGCGGCCCTTTTGGGGACCGACCGTTCCAGCGCGCAGCGTCCTTTTGGGATGCGGGCGCATAAAGAGGCGGCCAGGGTACAGAATTAGGCTGACAAACGCACTGTTGCGGGGCGTACTGTCCGATAAGCGACATCTTGATGTCGCGTTTTCATACTTAATTTGGCAATACGACCACCTGTGGGAGGGGGCAAGTCCCCTCCCACATTGGATCGTGTACATCCAAGACGCACAAAGGCCACCCGAAGGTGGCCTTTGTGGGTGGAACGTCAGTTAAGCGCGGAGCTTACTTGACAGCCCAACCGGTCAGCTCGGCCAGGGCCTTGCCGATGTCTGCCAGCGAACGCACGGTTTTAACGCCTGCGTCCTGCAGCGCAGCGAATTTCTCGTCTGCAGTGCCTTTGCCGCCAGAGATGATTGCGCCCGCATGGCCCATGCGCTTGCCCGCAGGGGCAGTCACACCAGCGATGTAGGAAACAACCGGCTTGGTCACGTGTGCCTTGATGTAGGCAGCCGCTTCTTCTTCAGCCGAACCGCCGATCTCACCGATCATTACGATCGCTTCGGTCTTCGGGTCTTCCTGGAACAGCTTCAGGATGTCGATGAAGTTGGAGCCTGGGATCGGGTCACCGCCGATGCCGACGCAAGTCGACTGACCGAAACCGGCGTCAGTGGTCTGCTTCACAGCTTCGTAGGTCAGGGTGCCGGAACGGGAAACGATACCGACCTTACCTGGCAAGTGAATGTGACCTGGCATGATGCCGATCTTGCATTCGCCTGGAGTGATCACGCCTGGGCAGTTAGGGCCGATCAGGACCACGCCCAGCTCGTCGCACTTAACTTTAGCGTCCAGCATGTCCAGGGTAGGAATGCCTTCGGTGATGCAAACGATCAGCTTGATGCCGCCGAATGCCGCTTCCAGGATCGAGTCCTTGCAGAAAGGAGCCGGAACGTAGATCACGCTGGCGGTGGCGCCAGTGGCGGCTACAGCGTCTTTCACGGTGTTGAACACAGGCAGGCCCAGGTGCTCGGTGCCGCCTTTGCCCGGTGTTACGCCGCCAACCATCTTGGTGCCGTATTCGATGGCTTGCTGGGTGTGGAAGCTACCTTGCGAACCGGTAATACCCTGGCAGATAACTTTGGTGTCTTTATTGATCAGGACGCTCATTATTTGCCCTCCGCAGCTTTGACAACTTGTTGAGCAGCGTCGGTCAGGCTGGTAGCCGCGATGATGTTCAAACCGCTTTCTGCCAGTACTTTAGCGCCCAGTTCAGCGTTGTTACCTTCAAGGCGAACAACAACCGGGATTTTAACGCCGACTTCTTTCACTGCACCGATGATGCCTTCGGCAATCATGTCGCAACGAACGATGCCGCCGAAGATGTTGACCAGTACTGCGGCGACGTTGGCGTCGGACAGGATGATCTTGAAGGCTTCGGTCACGCGTTCCTTGGTAGCACCACCGCCCACGTCGAGGAAGTTGGCTGGTTTGCCGCCATGCAGGTTGACGATGTCCATGGTACCCATGGCCAGGCCGGCGCCGTTGACCATGCAACCGATGTTGCCTTCCAGCGCTACGTAGTTCAGTTCGAACTTGGCAGCGTGCGCTTCGCGCGGATCGTCTTGCGACGGATCGTGGAAAGTCTTCAGCTTAGGCTGACGGTACATAGCGTTGGCGTCGATGTTGATCTTGGCATCGAGGCAGTGCAGGTCGCCGTCGGCCTTGATCACCAGCGGGTTCACTTCCAGCAGGGCCAGATCGTGATCCTGGAACAGTTTGGCCAGACCTACGAAGATCTTGGCGAACTGGGCAACTTGCTTGCCTTCCAGGCCCAGCTGGAAAGCCAGCTCGCGACCCTGGAATGGCTGAGCGCCAACCAGTGGATCGATGGTGGCTTTCAGAATTTTTTCTGGGGTTTCGTGAGCGATCTTTTCGATGTCCACGCCACCTTCGGTGGACGCCATGAACACGATGCGACGGCTCGAACGGTCAACGACAGCGCCCAGGTACAGCTCTTTAGCGATATCAGTGCACGATTCAACCAGGATCTTGGTGACTGGCTGGCCATTGGCATCAGTCTGGTAAGTCACCAGACGCTTGCCCAGCCACTGCTGTGCGAAGGCCTTGGCGTCTTCTTTGCTGCGAACCAGCTTAACGCCGCCCGCTTTACCGCGACCACCCGCGTGGACCTGGGCTTTGACAACCCACTCGGTACCACCGATTTTGTCGCAAGCTTCTGCTGCTGCTTCCGGGGTGTCTACTGCGTAGCCCTTGGATACTGGCAGGCCGTATTCAGCGAACAGCTGCTTACCCTGATACTCGTGAAGATTCATGCTTTTTACCGTCTTCGTTAGGTACTGCGCATTCGGCGCTGCGCTCATTATGAGTGCCGCGCCACCTGTGACTGCTGCTTGCGCAACCTGCGGGGCTTATGGCCCGTAAAGCTGCGCAAGGCTGCGTCCAGCGGATATTCCGCGGTGAGTCTTGCGCGCAAGGCTCACGACGGGCAACTCCGCCGTGGTTTCTTATTATCTCGCTTAGCGCTTCTTGCGGTTGGCGATGTGGATGGCGCCGCCATTCACTGCCAACGCTGCTTCGTGCAACGCTTCGGACAGGGTCGGATGGGAGAAGACCATCATGCCCAGGTCCTCGGCACTGGTGCCGAATTCCATACCGATCGCGCCCTGCTGAACCAGTTCTGCTGCGCTTGGGCCAATCACATGCACGCCCAATACGCGATCAGTCTTGGCATCAGCGATGACTTTGACAAAACCACCGGTGTCGTTGGCTGCCATGGCACGGCCAGAAGCGGCAAACGGGAAGGTGCCGACGTTAACTTCAACGCCTTCAGCTTTCAACTGCTGTTCGTTCTTGCCGACCCATGCAATTTCCGGGTGGGTGTAGATAACCGAAGGGATCAGGTCGTAGTTCATCTGGGTCTTGTGGCCCTTGATGCGCTCGACCACCATGATGCCTTCTTCGGAAGCCTTGTGCGCCAGCATCATGCCGCGAACCACGTCACCGATGGCATACACGCCTGGAACGGTGGTAGCGCAGTGATCGTCAACGTGGATGAAGCCACGTTCATCGATGTTCACGCCGCTGTCGGCCGCCAGCAGATCGGTGGTCACCGGGCGACGGCCCACTGCAACGATCAGCTTGTCGAAGGTGATGGTTTGTTCGCCATCCTTGTCGGTGTAGGTCACGACCACTTCTTCGCCGTTGACCTTCGAGCCGGTTACGCGAGCGCCCAGCTTGATGTCCAGGCCCTGTTTGGTCAGGGTCTTGAATGCTTCCTTGGAGACTGCGGTATCGGCAGCCAGCAGGAACGTATCCAATGCTTCCAGAACGGTGACTTCAGCACCCAGACGGGACCACACCGAACCCAGCTCCAGACCAATCACGCCGGCGCCGATCACGCCCAGGCGCTTAGGCACGGCTTGGAATTCCAGGGCGCCGGTCGAATCGACGATCACGTTCTGGTCTACCGGGGCAGGTGGAATGTCGATCGGACGGGAACCTGGGGCCAGGATCACGTTTTCGGCTTCGATCACTTCAACCGAACCGTCAGGCTTGGTGATTTCGACTTTCTTGCCGGCCAGCAATTTGCCGTGGCCCTGCAGGGAAGTCACGCCGTTGGCCTTGAACAAGGTGGCAACGCCGGAAGTCAGGCCCTTAACGATATTGGCCTTGCGGCCGACCATCGCAGGGACGTCCATGGTCACGCCGGCGTGGTTGATGCCGTGGATGGCAAAACCGTCCTGCGCTTCGTGGAATTTCCAGGAGCTGTCCAGCAGCGCCTTGGAAGGAATGCAGCCAACGTTCAGGCAAGTACCGCCCAGCGCCAGTTTGCCTTCCTTGTCAGTGTATTTTTCGATGCAAGCAGTCGAGAGGCCCAGTTGTGCGGCCTTGATGGCGGCCACGTAGCCGCCAGGGCCCGCGCCAATCACTACAACGTCAAATTTCTGTGTCATAAAAGGTTCCCTTTTAGCAACAAGCTACAAGCCGCAAGCCACAAGTTTGAAACCCACCCGCTCTCGAGCCTGGGGCTTGTCGCTTGCAGCTTGCCGCTGCTTTTTAGATATCCAGAAGAAGACGAGCCGGATCTTCCAGCAGGTTCTTGATGGTCACCAGGAAAGTCACGGCTTCTTTACCATCGATCAGGCGGTGATCGTAGGACAGTGCCAGGTACATCATCGGGCGAATCACGACTTGACCGTTGACGGCCATCGGACGCTGGATGATGTTGTGCATGCCCAGGATCGCGGCCTGTGGTGGGTTGACGATCGGCGTCGACATCATCGAACCGAAGGTACCACCGTTGGTGATGGTGAAGGTACCACCGGTCATCTCGTCGATGGTCAGCTTGCCGTCACGGGCCTTCTTGCCGAAGGTGGCGATACCGCCTTCGATTTCAGCCAGGCTCATCAGTTCGGCGTTACGCAGGACTGGAACCACCAGGCCACGGTCGCTGGACACGGCAACGCCGATGTCTGCATAGCCATGGTAGACGATGTCGTTGCCGTCGATGGAAGCGTTGACGGCCGGGAAGCGTTTCAACGCTTCGGTGGCCGCTTTCACGAAGAACGACATGAAGCCCAGGCGCACGCCGTTGTGGCTCTTCTCGAACAGGTCCTTGTACTTCGAACGCAGGGCCATGACTTCGGTCATGTCGACTTCGTTGAAGGTGGTCAGCATTGCCATGTTCGACTGGGCTTCAACCAGACGCTTGGCCACGGTGGCCCGTACACGGGTCATCGGTACGCGCTTCTCGGTGCGATCGCCGGCGGCGAACACTGGAGCAGCGGCAGCCGGAGCGGCAGCCTTGGCAGGTGCGGCGGCCGGCGCAGCTTTTTTGGCGGCGATGGCGGCAACCACGTCTTCCTTGGTCACACGACCGCCTTTGCCGGTACCGGCGACGGAAGCGATGTTGATGCCGTTCTCTTCAGCCAGCTTGCGAGCGGCCGGGGCGGCGACAGGATCATCTTCGCCCGCGTCGGCGGCAGCAGCGGCCGGGGCGGCAGCCGGAGCAGCGGACGCTGCTGGAGCGGCAGCAGCAGCGCCGCCCTCTTCGATCGAGCCCAGTACCTGGTTCGACAGAACGGTAGCGCCTTCTTCGGCAACGATTGCACCCAGCACGCCGTCAGCTTCAGCCAACACTTCCAACACGACTTTGTCGGTCTCGATGTCGACGATCAGGTCGTCACGCTTGACGGCCTCGCCTGGTTTCTTGTGCCAGGTGGCAACGGTGCCATCGGCAACCGATTCCGGGAATGACGGGGCTTTGATTTCGATAGCCATTATCTGTGGGTCCTTAAAATTCGGTTTCAGTCAGCGCGAAGGCGTTAAACAGTGAAAGCATCTTGCAGCAGTTTTTCCTGCTGCTCGGCGTGCATCGAGGCATAACCACACGCAGGTGCGGCAGACGCATCACGGCCGGCGTATTCCAGGCCCAGGGCCTTGTTATGGTTGCCGATGCTGCGACGCAGGTGATGCTGGCTGCTGTACCACGCGCCCTGGTTCATCGGTTCTTCCTGGCACCAGACCACATTCGTGAGGTTGGTGTAAGGCGCGATGACCTCCATCAGGTCGTCTTCCGGGAACGGGTAAAGCTGCTCGATACGCACGATGGCGATGTCTTCGCGGCCTTCGGCACGGCGCTTTTCCAGCAAGTCATAGTAGACCTTGCCGCTGCACAGGATCAGGCGAGTCACCTTGGCCGCGTCCAGCGTGTCGATTTCCGGAATCACGGTCTGGAACGAACCGTCCGCCAGATCTTCCAGAGTCGAGATGGCCAATTTATGACGCAGCAGCGACTTCGGCGTCAGCACAACCAGCGGCTTGCGCAGAGGACGAATCACCTGGCGACGCAGCAAGTGGTAGATCTGGGCCGGGGTGGTCGGTACGCAGACCTGAATGTTGTGCTCGGCGCACAGCTGCAGGTAACGCTCCAGACGCGCCGAGGAGTGCTCAGGGCCCTGACCTTCATAACCGTGTGGCAGCAACATGGTCAGACCGCACAGGCGGCCCCACTTGTGCTCGCCGCTGGTGATGAACTGGTCGATCACCACCTGGGCACCGTTGGCGAAGTCGCCGAACTGGGCTTCCCAGATCACCAGCGCGTTTGGCGTGGTGGTCGAGTAACCGTATTCGAATGCCAGTACGGCTTCCTCGGACAGGAACGAATCGTACAGGTCGAAACGTGGCTGGCCTTCGTACAGGTTCTGCAGCGGCACATAGGTGCTGGCGTCTTTCTGGTTGTGCAATACCGCGTGACGGTGCGAGAACGTACCGCGGCCGATGTCCTGGCCGGTCATGCGGATCGGGTGACCTTCGAACGCCAGGGTCGCGTACGCCATGGTTTCGGCGTAACCCCAGTTGATCGGCAGGCCGCCGGCTTGCATCTTCTGACGGTCTTCGTAGATCTTCGAGACCTGACGCTGAACCACAAAGCCTTCCGGAATTTCCAGCAGCTTGGCGGACAGTTCCTGCAGGGTCTTGAGGTCGAACGAGGTGTCGTGACGCGCGGTCCAGGTGTGTCCCAGGTAAGGGCGCCAGTCAACGAACAGCTCTTTGTTCGGCTCTTTGACCAGGCTTTTCACTACGTGCAGACCGTTGTCCAGCGCGTTGCGGTATTCGTCGACTTTCGCCTGAACACGCGCTTCGTCCACCACGCCGGCCTTGGTCAGGCTTTCGGCATACAGCTCGCGGGTAGTGCGCTGCTTGGCGATCTGCTGGTACATCAACGGCTGGGTGCCGCTTGGCTCGTCCGCTTCGTTGTGACCGCGACGACGGTAGCAGACCAGGTCGATCACCACGTCACGCTTGAACTGCATGCGGTAGTCGACAGCCAGTTGGGTCACGAACAGCACGGCTTCCGGATCATCGCCATTCACATGGAGGATCGGCGCCTGGATCATCTTGGCAACGTCGGTGGCGTACTCGGTGGAACGCGCGTCCAGCGGGTTGCTGATGGTGAAGCCCACCTGGTTGTTGATGACGATGTGAACGGTACCGCCGGTCTTGAAGCCGCGAGTCTGCGACATCTGGAAGGTTTCCAGAACCACGCCCTGACCGGCGAATGCCGCGTCACCGTGGATGGAAATCGGCAGAACCTTTTCACCGGTGGTGTCGTTACGACGGTCCTGGCGAGCACGCACCGACCCCTCGACCACTGGCGAAACGATTTCCAGGTGGGATGGGTTGAATGCCATGGCCAGGTGAACTTCACCGCCGGTGGTCATCACGTTGGACGAGAAGCCCTGGTGGTATTTAACGTCACCGGAACCCAGCTCGACCTTCTTCTTGCCTTCGAACTCGTCGAACAGCTCACGCGGGTTCTTGCCGAAGGTGTTGACCAACACGTTCAGGCGACCACGGTGGGCCATGCCGATCACGACTTCCTTGGTACCGTAGGAACCGGAACGCTGGATCAGCTCATCAAGCATCGGGATCAGGCTTTCGCCGCCTTCCAGGCCGAAACGCTTGGTGCCCGGGTATTTGGTCCCCAGGTACTTCTCCAGGCCTTCAGCAGCAGTCACGCGCTCGAGCAGGTGGCTGCGAACATCAGCGGACAACGCCGGGCGGCCGCGCACGCCTTCCAGGCGATGCTGGAACCACTGGCGCTGCTCGGAATCGGTGATGTGCGTGAATTCAGCGCCGATGGTGCGGCAATATGTCTGCTGCAACGCTTCGTGAATTTCGCGTAGGCTCGCTTCCTCTTTGCCGATGAACAGGTCGCCGGCACGGAAGGTCGTATCAAGATCGGCATTGGTCAAGCCGTAATGATTGATCGACAGGTCAGCCGGTGCAGGACGCTGCCAGAGCCCCAGCGGGTCAAGCTGGGCCGCCTGGTGGCCACGCATCCGGTAGGCCTGGATCAGTCGCAGTACTTCAACTTGCTTCTTCTCATGCTCACTGCTCACGCTGCCGGCGGAAACCGGCTGGGCGCGGCGCTGGTTCTTTGCCAGCAGCACGAACTGATCGCGAATTGTTGCATGCGATACATCGGTGGCAGCGTTGCCGTCTGAAGACAACGTCTGAAATTTGGTGCGCCATTCTTCTGGCACAGCGTTAGGGTCGTGCAGGTAGAGCTCATAAAGCTCTTCCACATAGGCAGCGTTACCACCTGAAAGATAGCCGCTGTTCCACATGCGCTGCATCACGCTTTCTTGCATGCTTGGTCACCCTCGATTTGGGGACACCACCGGCGAAAACACCGAGTTTGCTTGCAAAAGGCCAAGTGCAGCGACCAAAACAAGCCACTTAGGATCACGCTGATAGTTCGGGTACCAACCCGAATGCCCCTGCTTGTCTCATTTCTTCAAAATAAGAGCTGCGGCTTTGTAAGTCGCTGCTCAAGTTAAAACTACGGCGCCGGTTGAAGCCTGCGCCGCAGCATTTACGGGCACAACGGTCCTGCTTTTACTGCAACGTCAGTTACACGCCGCTCTGCAGCAGCATGTTACGGATGTGACCAATGGCCTTAGTCGGGTTCAGGCCCTTGGGACATACGTTGACGCAGTTCATGATCCCGCGGCAGCGGAATACGCTGAACGGGTCATCCAGCGAAGCCAGACGCTCGGACGTCTTGGTGTCACGGCTGTCTGCCAGGAAGCGGTACGCTTGCAGCAGGGCAGCAGGACCCAGGAACTTGTCCGGGTTCCACCAGAAGGACGGGCAGGAGGTCGAGCAGCAGGCGCACAGAATGCACTCGTACAGACCGTCGAGCTTGTCGCGCTCTTCCGGGGACTGCAGACGCTCGATGGCCGGGGCCGGCGTGTCGTTCTGCAGGAACGGCTTAACTTTCTCGTATTGCTTGTAGAAGATGCTCATATCGACAACCAGGTCACGGATAACCGGCAAACCTGGAAGTGGACGAACGATCAGCTTGTTGCCTTTCACCACGGCGGACAGCGGCGTGATGCACGCCAGGCCGTTCTTGCCATTGATGTTCATGCCGTCGGAGCCGCAGACACCTTCACGGCAGGAGCGACGGTAGGAGAAACCCTCGTCCTGCTCTTTGATCAGGGCCAGCACGTCCAGCACCATCAGGTCTTTACCACCGGTATCGACCTGGAATTCCTGCATGAACGGCGCAGCGTCCTGATCAGGGTTGTAGCGATAAACACTGACTTTCAACATGGCAGCCACCCTTAGTAAGTCCGAATCTTCGGTTCAAAGGTCGGAACCGTTTTCGGCGAGAAGTTCACGGCACGCTTGGCAACGCGCTTTTCACCCGGGAAGTACAGGGTGTGGCACAGCCAGTTCTCGTCGTCGCGGTCTTCGTAGTCTTCACGCGCGTGCGCACCACGGGATTCCTTACGAACCTCGGCGGCAATCGCGGTCGCTTCGGCCACTTCCAGCAGGTTTTGCAGTTCAAGGGCTTCGATACGAGCGGTGTTGAACGCCTGGCTCTTATCGTTGATCTTGACGTTGGCGATGCGCGTACGCAGGTCGGCCAGTTGGGCGATACCTTTCTGCATGTATTCGCCGGTACGGAATACACCGAAGTAGTTCTGCATGCAGCTTTGCAGCTCGCGACGCAGGGTTGCCACGTCTTCGCCATCGGTGCGCTCGTTCAGAGCGGACAGGCGCGCCAGGGCGGCCTCGATGTTGGCGTCGGTGGCGTCGTCGTACTCGATACCGTCGGTCAGCGCCTTCTCGAGGTGCAGGCCTGCCGCACGACCGAATACCACCAGGTCGAGCAACGAGTTACCGCCCAGGCGGTTGGCACCGTGAACCGATACGCATGCCACTTCACCCACTGCGAACAGACCAGGGATGATGGTGTCAACGCCATCGGCGTCCTGAGTGATCGCCTGGCCATGGATGTTGGTCGGCACGCCGCCCATCATATAGTGGCAAGTCGGAACAACCGGAACCGGAGCAACTACCGGGTCAACGTGCGCAAAAGTCTTGGACAGTTCGCAGATGCCTGGCAGACGGCTGTGCAGCACTTCTTCGCCCAGGTGATCGAGCTTGAGCATCACGTGGTCGCCATTCGGACCGCAACCGTTGCCGGCGATGATCTCTTTAACCATCGAACGGGCAACAACGTCACGACCGGCAAGGTCCTTGGCGTTCGGCGCATAGCGCTCCATGAAACGCTCGCCATGCTTGTTGATCAGGTAACCACCTTCACCACGGCAACCTTCGGTCACCAGTACGCCGGCGCCGGCAATACCGGTCGGGTGGAACTGCCACATTTCAATGTCCTGCACCGGCACGCCGGCACGCAGGGCCATGCCTACACCGTCGCCGGTGTTGATCAGGGCGTTGGTGGTGGATGCATAGATACGACCCGCACCGCCGGTGGCCAGAACGGTAGCCTTGGCGCGGATGTAGGTGGTTTCGCCGGTTTCGATGCAGATGGCGATCACACCGACGAACTCGCCTTGGGAGTTCTTGACCAGGTCAACCGCGTAGTACTCGTTCAGGAACGTGGTACCGGCTTTCAGGTTGCCCTGATAAAGGGTGTGCAGCAGCGCGTGGCCGGTACGGTCGGACGCGGCGCAGGTACGGGCAGCCTGCCCGCCTTTACCGTAATCCTTCGACTGGCCGCCGAACGGACGCTGGTAGATACGGCCTTGCTCGGTACGGGAAAACGGCAGACCCATGTGATCCAGCTCGAACACCGCCGCAGGGCCTTCCTGACACATGTACTCGATCGCGTCCTGGTCACCGATGTAGTCGGAACCCTTGACGGTATCGTACATGTGCCAGCGCCAGTCATCGTTCGGGTCGGCGGACGCGATGGCGCAGGTGATGCCACCCTGAGCCGACACGGTGTGAGAGCGCGTCGGGAACACCTTGGTGATCACGGCAGTCTTGTGACCGCCCTGGGCCAGCTGCAGCGCAGCGCGCATGCCGGCACCGCCGCCACCAATAATGATGGCGTCGAAGGAAATAGTTGGAATGTTAGCCATGACTCAGATACCCCAAAGAATCTGCACACCCCAGACGAAGTAAGCGAACATCGCGATGCCGCATACTGCCTGGAAGAGGAAACGTACTGCAGTCGCGGACTTGCCCAGCGCCATTGGCGTGAGGTAGTCGGTCGCGATGGTCCACATGCCGACCCAGGCGTGAGCGCCGAGGGCCACAAGTGCCAGCAGACTGAAGATTCGCATCGCATTATGGGCAAACAGGCCGTGCCATTGCTCATAGCCGATGCCCGGGTTTGCGACGAGGTATCCGATCAGGAAAATGAAATAAGCCGCGAGAACAACCGCAGACACGCGCTGCGCCATCCAGTCGTAGAGGCCCGAACGCGATAGGTTCGTAACGCTGGTTACCATATCCAAACTCCTGCCAGAACGATCAGCACCACGGAAATGGCGATGATGATTTTCGAGCCCAGGCGGCCGCCTTCCAGCGTCTCACCGATGCCCATGTCCATGATCAAGTGGCGCACACCGGCTACCAGGTGATACAGCAGAGCGGACAGGAGGCCCCATGCTACGAACTTGGCCAGCGGGCTGGTCAAGTATGCCTTCACCTCGGCGTAACCTTCCTCGGAACCCAGGGATTTGCTCAATGCGTAAAGCATGATGCCCAAGCCCAGGAACAGGATGATGCCGGAAACACGGTGCAGGAACGACGTAACGCCGGTGATGGGGAGTTTGATGGTCCTTAGGTCTAGGTTTACAGGTCGTTGGCTATTCTTCACGGCTTTTTTTCACACTGAAGAGCCCCTAACAATCAGGGCAAAGTTGTAGGGGAGTGCACTGGTCAGGTAAGCACCACCCAGGGAGTGCGACCCCCAATGAAAGCAAGCCCAAAAGCCCTTGGCGGTCGGTGGCCGAGTATAGACAGTTAGGTTACTAATGACAACGCGCGCTCCTCACCCTAATAGCGGATTGCGCTGACGGGATAAAAGGCGTAAATGGCAGTTAATTTCGACGAAAAAGTATGGTTAAAGCCTTCTGGAGCAAGACTTTAGGCAAATTGACATCTGAATTTATCTCACTATAGTGGTGCGGGCCCTGCGTGGGGGGTCTGTCTGATGATTTGAAGCATAAATAGGAGGCCACATGGCTGACAAAAAAGCGCAGTTGATCATCGAGGGCGCAGCCCCCGTCGAGCTGCCCATTTTAACCGGCACCGTTGGTCCCGATGTTATCGACGTACGGGGCCTGACGGCCACGGGCCGTTTCACGTTCGACCCAGGCTTCATGTCGACCGCCTCTTGCGAGTCGAAGATCACCTATATCGACGGCGACAATGGCATCCTGCTGCACCGGGGCTACCCGATCGAGCAACTGGCTGAAAAATCGGACTACCTGGAAACCTGCTACCTGCTGCTCAATGGCGAATTGCCAACAGCCGAGCAGAAAGCCCAGTTTGTCAGCACCGTGAAGAACCACACCATGGTTCACGAGCAGTTGAAGACCTTCTTCAACGGCTTCCGTCGCGACGCCCACCCGATGGCCGTCATGTGCGGCGTGGTCGGCGCCCTGTCGGCCTTCTATCACGACTCCCTCGACATCAATAACCCGCAGCATCGCGAAATCTCCGCGATCCGCCTGGTTGCCAAGATGCCGACCCTGGCCGCAATGGTTTACAAGTACTCCATGGGCCAACCCATGATGTACCCGCGCAACGACCTGACGTACGCGGAAAACTTCCTGCACATGATGTTCAACACCCCGTGCGAGATCAAACCGATCAGCCCGGTACTCGCCAAGGCCATGGACCGGATCTTCATCCTCCACGCCGACCACGAGCAGAACGCCTCCACCTCCACCGTGCGTCTGGCCGGCTCTTCGGGTGCCAACCCGTTCGCCTGTATCGCCGCCGGTATCGCCGCGCTCTGGGGCCCTGCCCACGGCGGTGCGAACGAAGCCGTGTTGACCATGCTCGATGAAATCGGCGATGTCTCGAACATCGACACCTTCATCGCCAAGGCCAAGGACAAGAACGATCCGTTCAAGCTGATGGGCTTCGGTCACCGGGTCTACAAGAACCGCGACCCGCGTGCCACCGTGATGAAGCAGACCTGCGACGAAGTGTTGAAGGAACTGGGCATCAAGAACGACCCGCAACTCGAACTGGCCATGCGCCTGGAAGAGATCGCCCTGACCGACCCGTACTTCATCGAACGCTCGCTGTACCCGAACGTCGACTTCTACTCGGGGATCATCCTCAAGGCGATCGGCATTCCAACCAGCATGTTCACCGTGATCTTCGCCCTGGCGCGGACCGTGGGCTGGATCTCCCACTGGAAAGAAATGCTCTCCAGCCCGTACAAGATTGGCCGCCCGCGCCAGCTGTACACCGGCTACGAGTCGCGTGACATCACCAAGCTGGAAGATCGGCACTAAACCCCAGCCAGAAAAAACGGCCTCCTGATGAGGCCGTTTTTTTTGGCTGGAATTTAGTGAGCTGAAAGCTTCCAGCTATAAGCCGCAAGCAAAAAAATACCCCTGTATCTCCACAGGGGTATCTCTCTATACACCACCGCTTCTAACTTACAGCTTGAGGCTTGCCACTTGCGGCTGCATCAATGATTCACTGCCCCACTCGCCCCCAGACCCGTCTGTGAACGCACAAACTGCGGGAAGTACAGCGCACGCTCTTTCTCTGCCGCCGCCGACTTATCGGTGATGGAGAAGAACCAGATGCCGATGAACGCGATGATCATCGAGAACAGCGCCGGGTACTCGTACGGGAAGATGGCCTTTTCATGATGCAGGATCGAGACCCAGATGGTCGGCCCCAGGACCATCAGGCCCACGGCACTGACCAGGCCCAGCCAACCGCCGATCATGGCGCCACGGGTGGTGAGGTTTTTCCAGTACATGGAAAGCAGCAGCACCGGGAAGTTACAGCTGGCGGCTATGGAGAACGCCAGGCCCACCATGAACGCAATGTTCTGACTTTCGAACAGGATACCCAGGCCGATCGCCAACACACCCAGGGCCACGGTGGTGATCTTCGACACACGAATCTCATCTTTCTCGTTGGCCTTGCCTTTCTTGATCACGCTGGCATACAGGTCGTGAGACACCGCCGATGCGCCCGCCAGGGTCAAACCGGCCACCACCGCCAGGATAGTGGCAAATGCCACGGCCGAGATGAAGCCCAGGAAGATACTGCCACCCACCGCGTTGGCCAGGTGCACCGCCGCCATGTTGTTACCGCCCAGCAAGGCGCCTGCAGCATCCTTGAATGCCGGATTGGTGCTGACCAGCAGGATCGCGCCGAAGCCGATGATAAAGGTCAGGATATAGAAGTAGCCGATAAAGCCCGTGGCATACAGCACGCTCTTGCGCGCTTCCTTGGCATCGCTCACCGTGAAGAAGCGCATCAGGATATGCGGCAGGCCGGCGGTACCGAACATCAGCGCCAGGCCCAGGGAGAATGCGGAGACAGGGTCTTTCACCAGGCCGCCGGGGCTCATGATCGCCTCACCTTTAGGGTGAACCTTGATCGCCTCGGAGAACAGCGTGTTGAAATCGAAGTTGACGTGCTTCATTACCATCAGCGCCATGAACGAGGCACCCGACAGCAACAGCACCGCCTTGATGATCTGCACCCAAGTGGTCGCGAGCATGCCGCCGAACAGCACGTACAGGCACATCAGGATACCCACCAGGATCACCGCCACATGGTAGTCCAGGCCGAACAGCAGCTGGATCAGCTTGCCCGCCCCCACCATCTGTGCGATCAGGTAGAACGCCACCACCACCAGCGAACCACAGGCCGACAGGCTGCGGATCTGGGTCTGGCCCAGGCGGTAGGACGCCACGTCAGCAAAGGTGTATTTGCCCAGGTTACGCAGGCGCTCGGCGATCAGGAACAAAATGATCGGCCAGCCCACCAGGAAGCCGATCGAGTAGATCAGCCCGTCGTAGCCAGACGTGAACACCAGCGCGGAGATCCCCAGGAACGAGGCCGCCGACATGTAGTCACCGGCGATCGCCAGGCCGTTCTGGAAACCGGTGATCTTGCCGCCGGCCGCGTAGTAGTCGGCCGCCGACTTGTTGCGCTTGGAGGCCCAGTAGGTAATGCATAGGGTTGCACCGACGAAGACCACAAACATCACGATGGCCGAGACGTTCAGCGGTTGCTTGTGCACTTCACCGGTCAATGCGTCGGCCGCCCACAGGGCGGGAGCAAAAAGCGAAGCGCCGAATACTGCCAGTAGACGACGGATCATTGCGCAGCCTCCTTGAGAATCGCATTGTTCAGGTCGTCAAACTCGCCATTGGCCCGACGCACATAGATGGCGGTGAGGACGAAGGCGGAGACGATCAACCCGACACCCAGGGGAATCCCCCAGGTAATCGACGAACCAGGGCTGAGTTTGGCCCCCAGCACTTGAGGCCCGTAGGCGATCAACAGGATGAAACCGGAGTAGAGCCCTAGCATGATGGCCGAGAGAATCCAGGCGAATCGCTCCCTTTTCCTCACCAGCTCCTTGAAGCGCGGGCTGTTTTGAATCGATAGGTAAATGCTGTCGTTCATTGTTTTTATCCTCGCAGCACAGCTTTTTTATTATTGGAACGTAGCCACTGTATGCGGCTCTGGAACAGGTTCCAGACGACCTTAGTAGTAGATCGAGTGTAGCGAGGGATTGGCGGCGCGAATGAAGATTTGCAGGAAACAGAAATTAATGTGGGAGAGGGCTTGCCCCCGATGGCGTTGAGTCAGTCAGATCACTGACAACTGACACTCCGCTATCGGTGGCAAGCTCTCTCCCACAGGGGTTGTATCAAAACATCGGGGGGTTATTTACCGGTCCACTCGGCAACGCGCTCAGGGTGCTTGGCGACCCAATCCTTGGCCGCGGCGTCAGGCTTGGCGCCCTCCTGGATGGCGAGCATGACTTCGCCGATTTCATCCTTGGACGCCCATTGGAATTTTTTCAGGAAGGCCGCAACTTCCGGCGCTTTAGCCTCCAGGCCTTTGCTACCGATGCTGTTGACGGTTTCAGCCGCGCCATAGACGCCTTTTGGATCGTCCAGGAAGCGCAGTTTCCACTTGGCGAACATCCAGTGCGGCACCCAACCGGTAACGGCAATGGATTCCTGCTTGTCTTCGGCACGAGTCAACTCGGCGATCATCGCCGCGCCCGAGCTGGCCTGCAGTTTGTAATCGAGGCCGTACTGCTTGATGGCTTCGTCAGTCTTGAGCATCACGCCTGAACCGGCATCGATGCCGACGATCTTGTTCTTGAAGGTGGTATCGGTCTTGAGGTCCTCAATGGACTTGGCCTTGACGTACTCCGGCACAATCAAGCCGATCTTGGCGTCCTTGAAGTTGGGGCCGTAATCGACCACTTTGTCCTTGTTCTTGGCCCAGTACTCGCCGTGGGTCACCGGCAACCAGGCCGAGAGCATCGCGTCGAGCTTGCCGGTGGCCACGCCCTGCCACATGATCCCGGTGGCGACCGCCTGCAGTTTCACGTCATAACCGAGCTTCTCTTTGATCACCTCAGCCGCCACATGGGTGGTGGCAACGCTGTCGGACCAACCGTCCACGTAGCCGATGCTCAGGGTTTTGCTGTCGGCGCTGGCCAGTGTGGAGCTCATCGCAACTACCAGAGTGGCAGCTGCGCCCAAGAGTCGTCGCATCTTCATCGTACTTCCCCGAAAGTGCTGCGCCCGGCGAATGCCGAGCGACGTCAACCTGTTGTTATGTGGTGCACCGCGCCCCCTTCACGCGCTGAATCCGGCTGCTGATCCATCAGTGGAGTGCTGACACTTGGATCATCGGCCTGCAGCATCCATCGACCTGCTCTGTCAGCGACCTCGTACAAGCAGGAAACGACATCACATAGCCAGTAGGACGCTTTACTGAACGCTCGTTCAAAAACCCGCCCGAACTTTGCATGTCAAAATCGTGCGGCTCCCCTTGAGCCGCACATTTGCAGGTAAGATGCGCGCCTTTGCTCTCCCAGATAAGCCGACCATGCCCGCGACTGCCCGCTTCCCTGCCCTGCCCTATGTGTTCGCCCTGTTTTTCGGCCTGCTGGCTCTTATCGGCTATTGGTACGGCCTCGGCCGCCCCGTGGTGTTGCCGGATGTCGCCAGTGCCAGTCACAAGTTGCAATGTGCGTCCTACACGCCATTCGACAAGGACCAATCCCCCTTCGACCAGCCGTTCACACTGCGCCCGGCGCGCATGGACGCCGACCTGGCCTTGCTGGCCACGCGCTTCGAATGCATTCGCACCTACTCCATGACCGGCCTGGAAGGCTTGCCGGCCCTGGCGCGCAAACACGGCCTGAAGCTGATGATCGGCGCCTGGGTCAGCAGCGACCCGCTGGCCACCGCAAAGGAAATCGACCTGCTGATCGCGTCGGCGAACGCCAACCCGGATGTGGTCAGCGCCGTGATCGTCGGCAACGAGGCGCTGCTGCGCAAGGAAGTCACCGCCGGGCAACTGGTGAAGCTGATCCAGAAAGTCAAAAGCCAGATCCGGCAGCCGGTCACCTACGCCGACGTCTGGGAATTCTGGCTGCAACACCCGGAAATCGCCCCGGCCGTGGATTTCCTGACCATTCACCTGCTGCCCTATTGGGAAGACGACCCGTCCGGCATCGACCAGGCACTCCAGCATGTGGGCGACGTACGGCAGACGTTCGGCAACAAATTTGCGCCCAAAGACGTGCTGATCGGTGAAACCGGCTGGCCGAGCGAAGGCCGCCAGCGCGAAACAGCGCTGCCGAGCCGGGTCAACGAGGCCAAGTTCATGCGCGGTTTCGTGGCCATGGCCGAAGCCAACGGCTGGCATTACAACCTGATCGAAGCGTTCGACCAACCCTGGAAACGCGCCAGCGAGGGCGCCGTGGGCGGGTATTGGGGCCTGTTCGATGCCGATCGCCAGGACAAGGGCATCCTTGCCGGCCCGGTCAGTAATGTGCCGTACTGGCCACTGTGGCTGGGCGTAGGCGGTGTGATCCTGCTGGGTACGTTGGTACTCGGCGGACGTGTTCGCAGCACCCGCGCTGCGCTGGCCCTGCCGTTGCTGGGGGCCGTGGCGGCGTGCTCGATAGGCAGCTGGGCCGAGCTGACCCGCCTGACTGCACGCTTCAACGATGAATGGGTATGGGCCGGCCTGCTGATAGCGCTCAATCTGCTGGTACTGGCCCATGCCGCATTGGCCCTGAGCCCTCGCGAGGGGTGGCGCGAGCGCGCGTTCAACTGGCTGGAACACCGCGCGGGCTGGTGGGTGGCGCTCGCCGGCTTTGCTGGCGCAGTGATGATGCTGGCGCTGGTATTCGACCCGCGCTACCGCAGTTTTCCCAGCGCCGCACTGGTGTTGCCGGCGCTGGTGTACCTGGTGCGCCCGGTCACCGGCCCGCGTCGGGAGATTGCGCTGCTCACCTTCATTATCGGCGCCGGCATTGCGCCGCAGTTGTACCGTGAAGGTTTGCTGAACCAGCAGGCGTGGGGTTGGGCAGTGGTCAGCGGGTTGATGGTGGTTGCGTTGTGGCGCTGCCTGCGGATGCGCAGGGTTTAAGACTGCTATCGGGGGCAAGCCCCCACAGTTGATCGGGTTTACACATTTCCAATTGTGAATACCGGCAAATGTGGGAGGGGGCTTGCCGCCGATTGGCCCGATCAAACGCCCCGAGGCTGCCTGACCAACCGCAACCCCGCAATCACCACCGCAAACACCGCAAAGGTGGTGTTGTACAACGCGAGCGCCGGCAGCCCGAACACCAGCCCCGCTACCGCCAGGCCCCAGCCAGTGCGGCCCGCTACGAAAAATGCGAGCACCGAGGTCACCAGCGCCGCCCAGCCCAGCACTTTGAAATGGATCATCAAGCCCAGGTTCGAGCGCAGCTGGCATTCCCAGCGACTGGCCTCGTCAACGCAAATACCGACCCACCGGCCATCCTCCATAAACCCGTAACGCGCGGCATAGCTGGCAGCCAGCCAAAGTGGCAAGGCAATAAGCAGCAAAATCAATGGCAAACGACGGGACATGGAGGACTCCGATAGGCAAAAACGGCGCTCAGCTTAATGCGCCGACGGCCGTTAGCAAGGTACATACACACAATTAGTATTCACCGGGACGTTGCAGAGTGTATCTTCTGGCGACTATTACCCCGATTCCGACGTTTTTTTCCGACTTTTCGCACTGAGTGCTGGCACTTCGGTGGTACGGCGGTGGTCATAGCCTGCGAACTTCATTCAGCACGTTTCCTCTTAGGGATTAAGTCATGCTCCGTTCCTTGCGCTGTGCTGCCTTACTGGGCAGCCTTTTTTTGAGTGCGTCAGCACTGGCCGTCGACATCGACCAAGCCAGCTATGGCTACCCTTTGACCAACCCGTTCGAAGCGACCATTGCCACGACGCCGCCGGACCTTCGGCCTACGCTGCCGACCGACGACCAGATCAACCAATCCGACTACACCCTGAACATGCGCCCCGAGCGCGAGTTCAGCCTGCCGGACAACTTCTGGGCGGTGAAGAAACTCACGTATCGCATCGCCAAGCAAGACCGCGCCGCGCCGCTGATCTTCCTGATCGCGGGCACCGGCGCGCGCTATGACAGCAGCCTCAACGAGTACTTGAAAAAGCTGTATTACCAGGCCGGCTACCACGTGGTGCAATTGTCGTCGCCCACCAGTTTCGACTTCATCAGCGCCGCCTCGCGCTTCGCCACCCCGGGCATCACCCAGGAAGACGCCGAGGACATGTACCGCGTAATGCAGGCGGTGCGCGCGCAGAACGCTTCGTTGCCGGTCACCGACTTCTACCTCACCGGCTACAGCCTCGGTGCCCTGGATGCGGCCTTCGTCAGCAAACTGGACGAGACCCGTCGCAGCTTCAACTTCAAGAAAGTGCTGCTGCTCAACCCGCCGGTCAACCTGTACACCTCGATCACCAACCTCGACAAGCTGGTCCAGACCGAGGTCAAGGGCATCAACAACACCACGACGTTCTATGAGCTGGTGCTGAACAAGCTGACTCGTTACTTCCAGCAAAAGGGCTATATCGACCTGAACGACGCCCTGCTCTACGACTTCCAGCAATCCAAGCAGCACCTGACCAATGAACAAATGGCCATGCTGATCGGCACCTCGTTCCGCTTCTCCGCGGCCGATATCGCCTTCACCTCGGACCTGATCAACCGCCGCGGCCTGATCATCCCGCCGAAGTACCCGATCACCGAAGGCACCAGCCTTACGCCGTTCCTCAAGCGCGCACTGCAATGCGATTTCGACTGCTACCTCACCGAACAAGTGATCCCGATGTGGCGCGCGCGCTCCGACGGCGGCAGCCTGCTGCAGCTGGTCGATCAGGTCAGCCTGTATGCGCTCAAGGATTATCTGCACGCCAGCCCGAAAATCGCCGTCATGCACAACGCCGACGACGTGATCCTGGGCCCGGGCGACCTGGGCTTCCTGCGTAAAACCTTCGGCGATCGCTTGACCGTCTACCCACTGGGCGGCCACTGCGGCAACCTCAATTACCGCGTCAACGCCGACGCCATGCTGGAGTTCTTCCGTGGCTAAATATCTTCTGCTGCTCGCCGCCCTGATGTGCGCAGGTGTGGCCAATGCCGACAACAGCAAGGCTCACGAGCCGACGCAATTGGGCGATGACGGTTTCAAACAACCGCTGACCAAGCTCAAGTTCAATCCGGGCCTGGACCAGCGCGAGTTCGAACGCTCCTCGCTCACCGCACTTAACGTGTATGACCCGCTGGAGTCGTGGAACCGCCGCGTTTACCACTTCAACTACCGCTTCGACCAGTGGGTGTTCCTGCCGGTGGTCAACGGCTACACCTACGTCACCCCAAGCTTCCTGCGCACTGGTGTGAGTAACTTCTTCAACAACCTGGGCGATGTGCCCAACCTGATGAACAGCCTGTTGCAACTCAAGGGGCATCGCTCGCTGGAGACCACCGGGCGCCTGCTGGTCAACACCACCATCGGTATCGCCGGCTTGTGGGACCCGGCCACCGCCATGGGCCTGCCGCGCCAGAGCGAAGACTTCGGCCAGACCCTGGGCTTCTACGGCGTGCCGGGCGGCGCCTACCTGGTGCTGCCGATCTTCGGCCCGTCGAACCTGCGCGACACCACCGGCTTGCTGGTGGACTACACCGCCGAGTCGCAGATCAACTTCCTCAATGTCTCCGAGGTCAGCTCCAACCACCCGGAGATCTGGGCCCTGCGCGCGGTGGATAAGCGCTACCAGACCAGCTTCCGCTACGGTCAGATGAACTCACCCTTCGAATATGAAAAGGTGCGCTATATCTATACCGAATCGCGCAAGTTGCAGATCGCGGAATAAATAACGCTCACAAAAAAGGCCATTCATGAATGGCCTTTTTTGTGCCTGCGATTTAAGCCTTGAGGGCTTTCCAAGCCTTGCCGATTCCACTGACCAGCGCCAAGACCACAGCCCCCGCAATGATTCCCGCCAGCGCATTGAGCAGCGTCGGCATCAGCCACGCCATCGCGCCCGCACTCTGGCTGACCGCCTCGATCCAGTGATGCACCACCGGCACGCCATGAGTGAGGATGCCGCCACCGACCAGAAACATCGCCGCCGTGCCGATCACCGACAGGCTTTTCATCATGTACGGCGCCGCGCGCAGGATGACACCTCCAATGCCACGCGCGACCTGGCGGGGTTTCTGGCTCAGCCACAGGCCCAGGTCGTCCAGCTTGACGATGCCCGCCACCAACCCATAAACGCCGATGGTCATGACGATGGCAATACCCGACAGCACCACCACCTGCTGCATCAGCGGCGCATCGGTCACAGTGCCCAGGGTGATCGCGATGATCTCGGCCGAGAGAATGAAGTCGGTGCGCACCGCGCCTTTGATCTTGTCCTTTTCAAAGGCCACCAGGTCGGTGGCCGGGTCAGCCACGGCCTGGGTCAACTGCGCATGCTCGACCTGGTCTTCGGCCTTGCTGTGCAGGAACGTGTGCGCAAGCTTCTCGAACCCCTCGAAGCACAAGTAGGCGCCGCCCAGCATCAGCAACGGCGTAACCGCCCAGGGCGCGAAGGCGCTGATCAACAGCGCGGTAGGCACCAGGATCAATTTGTTGATAAACGAACCCTTGGCCACCGCCCACACCACCGGAATTTCCCGCTCGGCACGCACCCCGGACACCTGCTGGGCGTTGAGCGCCAGATCATCGCCGAGCACACCGGCGGTCTTTTTCGCGGCGACTTTGGTCATCAAAGCCACATCGTCGAGGACTGCGGCGATATCGTCGATCAATACCAGTAAACTGCTTCCTGCCATGAAACGCGCATCCGTAAAAGAAAAGTTGGCGCGAGCATAGCGCGGCACAACGCTTTGCGGGAGCCTTGTTGAGACTCGCGGATAGCCGGTGCTACCATGCCAGACCGCCTGTCCTGGCAAGGAAAACCCTGGTTTATGAGCACCATTCGCGAGCGCAATAAAGAAAAAATCCTGCGGGCGGCCAGCGAGGAGTTTGCCGACAAGGGCTTCGCCGCGACCAAAACCAGCGACATCGCCGCCAAGGCCGGGCTGCCCAAGCCCAACGTCTACTACTACTTCAAGTCCAAGGACAACCTCTACCGCGAGGTGCTCGAAAGCATCATCGAGCCGATCCTGGCCGCGTCCACGCCGTTCAACCCCGAAGGTGAACCGGCGGTGGTGCTGAGCAATTACATCCGCTCGAAAATCCGTATCTCCCGCGACCTGCCCTTCGCCTCCAAGGTGTTTGCCAGCGAAATCATGCATGGCGCCCCGCACCTGAGCGCCGAGCAGGTCGAGCAACTCAACGCCCAGGCCAAGCACAATATCAACTGCATCCAAAGCTGGGTGGATCGCGGATTGATCGCGGCTATCGACCCCAATCACTTGATGTTCAGCATCTGGGCCGCGACCCAGACCTATGCCGACTTCGACTGGCAGATTTCCGCGGTGACCGGAAAAGCCAAGCTGGATGAGGCCGATTATGAAGCGGCGGCGCAGACCATCATTCGGTTGGTGCTCAAGGGCTGTGAGCCGGACTGATACACCGCAGAGCCGGTGCCCATCGGGGCAAGCCCCCTCCCACAATCAACATTGTGGGAGGGGGCTTGCCCCCGATGAGGCCCTGAAAGTCACACACTGTTTAAGCCGACACACCCGCATCCGCCATTAACCCCACCCCCTCGATCGCCGTGATCGCACACTGCTCGTCAATATCCGACGTATCCCCACTGATCCCAATCGCCCCCAGCACCACACCGTCCTGATCGCGAATCAACACCCCGCCCGGTGCCGGCACCACGCTGCCCTGCCCCAGGCTGTTCAGCGCGGCGATAAACGCCGGGCGTTGTTGCGCATCCAGCGCCAACAGGCGCGAACCCTTGCCCAGCGCTATCGCGCCCCAGGCCTTGCCGATGGCGATCTGCGGGCGCAGCAGGCTGGCGCCGTCTTCACGTTGCAGAGTGATCAAGTGGCCGCCGCTGTCGAGCACCGCGATGGTCAGTGGCGCAGCGCAAATCGTGCGGCCGGCGGTAAGGGCCTGGCTGGCGAGTTGGGTGGCGGTTTTCAAGGTTAAAGCGCTCATGGTGCCGTCCTTCTTTTGTTATTGGGAAAGCGATGGTGGTCTGATTGATCAGATGCTCGATCACACAAATAGAACACAATGATTTATTATTTTGTATACAATATTTCTCCACAAACCCACCATACGTCGAAAAAAGGCGTTCCGGCGAGCTCGATCAGTCACGAATAAAATGCGTTGACCTGCGAAGCTCCCCGTGAATACACTTTGACCAAACACCACTTGTATACAATTACAAAACGCAAGAGGCACCAAAACAATGAGCAAAATGAGAGCAATCGAAGCCGCTGTCCTGGTAATGCGCCGTGAAGGCGTGGACACCGCCTTCGGTATCCCCGGCGCCGCGATCAACCCGCTGTACTCGGCCTTGCAGAAAGTGGGTGGCATCGATCACGTCCTTGCTCGCCACGTTGAAGGCGCCTCGCACATGGCCGAGGGTTACACCCGCACCAAGGCCGGCAATATCGGCGTGTGCATCGGCACCTCGGGCCCGGCCGGCACCGACATGGTCACCGGCCTCTACAGCGCCTCGGCCGACTCGATTCCGATCCTGTGCATCACCGGCCAGGCGCCGCGTGCTCGCATGCACAAGGAAGACTTTCAGGCGGTGGACATCACCAGCATCGTCAAACCGGTGACTAAGTGGGCCACCACGGTGCTCGAGCCGGGCCAGGTGCCCTACGCGTTTCAGAAAGCCTTCTACGAAATGCGTTCGGGCCGCCCCGGTCCGGTGTTGATCGACCTGCCGTTCGACGTGCAGATGGCCGAGATCGAGTTCGACATCGACGCTTATCAACCCCTGCCCCTGGCCAAGCCGCTGGCCACCCGCGTGCAGGTGGAGAAAGCCCTAGCCCTGCTCGACCAGGCGGAGCGCCCGCTGCTGGTGAGCGGTGGCGGCGTGATCAACGCCGACGCCAGCGAGCTGCTGGTGGAGTTCGCCGAACTGACCGGCATTCCGGTGATCCCGACCCTGATGGGCTGGGGCACGATCCCCGACGATCACCCGCTGATGGTGGGCATGGTCGGTCTGCAGACCTCGCACCGTTACGGCAACGCAACGATGCTCAAGTCGGACGTAGTGCTGGGCATCGGCAACCGCTGGGCCAACCGCCACACCGGGTCGGTCGAGGTGTACACCGAAGGCCGTAAATTCATCCACGTGGACATCGAGCCGACGCAGATCGGCCGCGTCTTCACACCGGACCTGGGCATCGTTTCCGACGCCGGCTCGGCCCTGACGATGTTCATTGAAGTAGCCCGCGAATGGAAAGCCGCCGGCAAGCTCAAAGACCGCAGCGCCTGGCTGCATGATTGCCAGCAACGCAAAGCCACCCTGCAGCGCAAGACGCACTTCGATGCGGTGCCGGTCAAGCCGCAACGGGTGTACGAAGAGATGAACCAGGTGTTCGGCAAAGACACCTGCTACGTCAGCACCATCGGCCTGTCGCAGATTGCCGGCGCGCAGTTCCTGCATGTGTACAAGCCACGCCATTGGATCAATTGCGGCCAGGCCGGCCCGCTGGGCTGGACGATTCCGGCGGCGCTGGGGGTGGTCAAGGCCGATCCGAGCCGCAAAGTGGTGGCGTTGTCCGGCGACTACGACTTCCAGTTCATGATCGAAGAACTGGCGGTAGGCGCGCAGTTCAAGCTGCCGTACATCCATGTGGTGGTGAACAATTCCTACCTGGGTCTGATCCGCCAGGCCCAGCGCGGTTTTGAAATGGACTACTGCGTGCAGCTGTCTTTCGACAACCTCAACGCCCCGGAGCTCAATGGCTATGGCGTGGACCACGTGGCCGTCGCCGAAGGCCTGGGGTGCAAGGCCCTGCGCGTGTTCGAACCAGGCCAGATCGCGCCGGCATTACGCCAGGCCGAGGCAATGATCGAAGAATTCAAGGTGCCGGTGATCGTTGAGATTATTCTGGAACGGGTGACCAATATTTCCATGGGCACCGAGATCAACGCCGTCAATGAATTCGAAGACCTGGCCCTGGTCGGCAACGACGCGCCGACTGCCATTTCCCTGCTCGATTAAGGAGAACCCTATGCCGCGCTTTGCCGCCAACCTGTCCATGCTGTTCACCGAACAGGACTTTCTCGCCCGCTTCAAAGCGGCCGCCGATGCCGGTTTTCAAGGGGTCGAGTACCTGTTCCCCTACGAATTCAGCTCTGCCGAGATCAAGGCGCAACTCGACACCCATGGCCTGACCCAAGTGCTGTTCAACCTGCCGGCCGGTGACTGGGCCAAGGGCGAGCGCGGCCTGGCGTGCCATCCGGACCGCGTCGAGGAATTCCGCGCCGGGGTCACATTGGCTATCGCTTACGCCCAGGTGCTGGGCAATACGCAGATCAACTGCCTGGCGGGTATTCGTCCGGCCGGCGTGGACGAAAAGCTGCTGGAAGAGACCTTCGTCGCCAACCTCAAGTACGCCGCCGACAAGCTGCAAGCGGCAGGCATCAAGCTGGTCATGGAGGCGATCAACACCCGCGACATCCCAGGCTTCTACCTGAACAACACCGCCCAGGCCCTGGCGATCCGCGAGCGGGTGGGCAGTGACAATCTGTTCCTGCAATACGACATCTACCACATGCAAATCATGGAAGGTGACCTGGCCCGCACCATGGCCGCGCACCTGGGTGAGATCAATCACATCCAACTGGCGGATAACCCGGGGCGCAACGAGCCGGGGACCGGGGAGATCAACTATCGCTTCCTGTTCGAGCATCTGGACCGGATCGGATACACGGGTTGGGTCGGCTGTGAATACAAGCCGCTGACCACCACCGAAGCGGGCCTTGGCTGGCTCAAAACCCTGTGAGAGGGGCCACCCCCCTCCCACAATAAGAAGAGGCATTCATCATGGCTAAAATCGGCTTTATCGGCACCGGCATCATGGGCCAACCCATGGCCGCGAACCTGCAGAAAGCAGGTCATCAACTGTTCCTCTCCGAGCACCACGGCAAGGCCCCGCACGCGCTGATCGATGCCGGCGCCGTGGCCCTGGCCAACCCGCAGCAAGTGGCTCAGGAAGCCGAGTTCATTATCGTCATGGTGCCGGACACCCCACAGGTCGAGGACGTGCTGTTCCGTGCCGACGGCGTGGCCGCCGGGCTGTCGCCGAACAAGGTGGTGATCGACATGAGTTCGATCTCGCCCACCGCCACCAAGGCCTTCGCCGCCAGGATCAACGAGCACGGCGCGCAGTACCTCGACGCGCCGGTGTCCGGCGGTGAAGTCGGCGCCAAGGCCGGCACCCTGAGCATCATGATCGGTGGCGAGCCACAGACCTTCGAGCGCGCCCTGCCGCTGTTCCAGGCCATGGGCAAGAACATCACGCGGGTAGGTGGCAATGGCGATGGCCAGACCGCCAAAGTCGCCAATCAGATCATCGTGGCGCTGAACATCCAGGCGGTGGCCGAAGCATTGCTGTTCGCCGCCAAAAACGGTGCCGACCCGGCCAAGGTGCGCGAAGCGCTGATGGGCGGCTTTGCCTCGTCGAAAATCCTTGAAGTGCACGGCGAACGCATGATCAAGGGCACGTTCGATCCGGGCTTCCGCATCAACCTGCACCAGAAGGATTTAAACCTGGCGTTGGCCGGTGCCAAGGAATTGGGGATCAACCTGCCGAACACTGCCGGTACTCAGCAGGTGTTCAGCACGTGCAATGCCCTGGGTGGCGGGAATTGGGACCATTCGGCGCTGATCAAGGGCCTGGAGCATATGGCGAATTTCTCGATTCGCGATCAGTAACGCCGTGATCGAATGTGGGAAGGGGCTTGTCCCCTCCCACAGTTGGCCTTTTCCAAGGCCAAGGCTGAAATAGCTGCACGTCTAATAACAAAAATATCCGGGAGCCCGCTTATGTCGGTCGATCCGCAACACCTGCTTCGCGAGCTGTTCGCCACAGCCATCGACGCTGCCCACCCGCGCCAAGTTCTCGAACCTTTTCTGCCCGTCGACCGCAGCGGCCGCGTGATTGTGATCGGTGCCGGCAAGGCCGCCGCAGCCATGGCGCTGGTGGTGGAAAACTGCTGGCAAGGCGAAGTCACCGGCCTGGTGGTCACCCGCTACGGGCATGGCGCGCCATGCAAGAAAATCGAAGTCATCGAAGCGGCTCACCCGGTGCCCGACGCCGCCGGCCAGGCCGTGGCGCAGCGCGTGCTGGCGTTGATCAGTAATCTGGGCGAAGACGACCGCGTGATCTTCCTGCTCTCCGGCGGCGGCTCAGCCTTACTGGCCTTGCCCGCCGAAGGCATTACCCTGGCCGACAAGCAGGCCATCAACAAAGCCCTGCTCAAGTCCGGCGCGACCATCGGCGAGATGAATTGCGTGCGCAAGCACCTCTCGGCGATCAAGGGCGGGCGCTTGGCCAAGGCCGCCTGGCCGGCCACGGTGTACACCTACGCGATTTCCGATGTGCCGGGCGACCAGGCCACGGTGATCGCTTCCGGACCCACCGTGGGCGACCCGAGCACCTCGCAACAGGCACTGGCGATCCTCAAACGTTATCGCATCGACGTGCCCGCCTCGGTGCACCATTGGTTGCAGAACCCGGCGTCGGAAACCGTCAAGCCCGGCGACCCGGTGCTGGCCCGCAGCCATTTCCAATTGATTGCCCGCCCGCAGCAATCCCTTGAAGCAGTGGCGGTGAAAGTGCGCCAGGCCGGTTTCAGCCCGCTGATCCTCGGCGACCTGGAAGGCGAAGCGCGGGACGTGGCCAAGGTGCATGCCGGTATCGCCCGGCAGATCGTGCAGCATGGCCAGCCGCTGGCGGCGCCGTGCGTGATTCTGTCCGGCGGCGAAACCACCGTGACCGTACGCGGCGACGGCCGTGGCGGTCGCAACGCCGAATTCCTGCTGAGCCTCACCGACAGCCTCAAAGGCCTGCCCGGCGTTTACGCACTGGCCGGTGACACCGACGGCATCGACGGCTCCGAAGATAACGCCGGCGCGCTGATGACCCCGAGCAGCTACGCGCGCGCCGAAGCCCTCGGCCTGTCGGCCAGCGATGAGCTGGATAACAACAATGGCTACGGCTATTTCGCCGCCCTCAACGATTTGATCGTCACCGAGCCGACGCGCACCAACGTCAACGACTTCCGCGCCATCCTGATCCTCGAGACTGCCCACCATGACGCCTGACAAAAAGGTCAAAATCCTCGCCACCCTGGGCCCGGCCATCGACGGGATCGATGACATCCGTGAGCTGGTTGAAGCGGGGGTGAATATCTTCCGTCTCAATTTCAGCCACGGTGAGCATGCCGACCACGCCCAGCGCTACCAGTGGATCCGTCAGGTGGAGCGTCAGCTCAACTACCCGTTGGGCATTCTGATGGACCTGCAAGGGCCGAAACTGCGGGTCGGGCGTTTTGCCGACGGCTGCGTGCAACTGGTGCGCGGCCAGGCGCTGCGCCTGGATCTGGATGAAACCCCGGGGGATGAGCGCCGGGTCAATCTGCCCCACCCGGAAATCATCGCGGCCCTGGAACCAGGCATGGACCTGTTGCTTGACGACGGCAAGCTGCGCCTGCGGGTGGTCACCAGGCACAACGATGCCATCGACACCACGGTGCTGAACGGCGGCGAATTATCCGACCGCAAAGGGGTGAACGTCCCACAAGCGTTGTTGGACCTGAGTCCCCTTACCGCCAAGGACCGCCGCGACCTGAGCTTCGGCCTGGAGTTGGGCGTGGACTGGGTGGCGCTGTCGTTTGTGCAGCGTCCGGAAGATATCCGCGAGGCCCGCGAGCTGATCGGCGACCGGGCGTTCCTGATGGCCAAGATCGAGAAGCCCTCGGCCGTGCAGCACCTGCGGGAAATCGCGCAACTGAGCGATGCAATCATGGTGGCTCGCGGTGACTTGGGGGTGGAGGTGCCGGCCGAGAGCGTGCCGCAGATCCAGAAGCGCATCATCCGTACCTGCCGCGAACTGGGTAAACCCGTGGTGGTGGCTACGCAAATGCTCGAATCCATGCGCTTTTCCCCGGCGCCGACCCGCGCCGAAGTCACCGACGTGGCCAACGCCGTGGCCGAAGGCGCGGATGCGGTGATGCTGTCGGCGGAAACCGCGTCGGGCGAATACCCACTGGAAGCCGTGCAGATGATGAGCAAGATCATCCGCCAGGTGGAAAACGGCCCGGACTACCAGACTCAACTGGAGGTCAACCGGCCTAAAGCGGAAGCCACGGTTTCCGACGCCATCAGCTGTGCGATTCGTCGTATCAGCAGCATCCTGCCGGTGGCGGTGCTGGTGAACTACAGCGAGTCCGGCAGCTCCAGCCTGCGCGCGGCACGGGAGCGGCCGGTGGCGCCGATCCTCAACCTGACGCCAAACCTGTCCACCGCACGGCGGTTGAGTGTGGCGTGGGGCGTGCATTCGGTGGTCAACGATCGACTGCGCCAGGTGGACGAGGTGTGTTCGACGGCGCTGGAGATTGCCCAGGCCCAGGGGATGGCAGAGCGCGGGGATACGTTGGTGATTACTGCCGGGGTGCCGTTCGGGCAGCCGGGGTCGACCAACTCACTGCGCATAGAGGTGTTGATCTAGCGTCTGTAGCGGCCCCATCCGGGGCAAGCCCCTTCCCACATTGGACTGCATTCACAGCTATGACTCTGTGAACCCAATCAAGTGTGAGAGGGGGCTTGCCCCCGATGGGTTTCACCCCGGTCCAACTGAATACCCACCATGCACAACCCAACCTGCCCCGACTGGGCCGAAGCCCTGCTCAACGGTTTCAGCCAGATTTTCCTGCAGCGCCACCCGCTGTGCGGCCTGCTGTGCCTGCTGGCGATCCTGATCAGCGCCCCGGCGTTGCTCGGCGGTGCGTTGCTGGGTGGCGTCGCCGGCTTGCTCACGGCCCAGCGCCGAGGGTATCCAAAGGCTGAGCGCCAGGCCGGGCTGTATAGCTACAACGCTGTGCTGCTGGGGTTGCTGATCAGCCAGTCCTTCCCATGGTCGGCGTTGTTGCCACCGCTGATCCTGGCGGGCGGCGGCGTCAGCGCGATGCTCACGCGGCAGTGGTTGAAACATGCCAGCCAGCCCGATGATTTGCCCGCCTATACCGCGCCTTTTGTCGGCCTGGGCTGGCTGCTGCTCGGCAGCGCGCCGCCCGGCGAGGTGGATAGGATCGGCGCCGACGTCCTGGGTTTGCTCAGCGCGCCCTTCACCGGTCTGGCACAGGTCATGCTGCTGGACCAGCCGCTGGCCGGCGGCCTGATTGCGCTGGGCCTGTGGCTGGCCAGTCGCCGCGCCGCGCTGTGGGCCTTGGCCGGCGCCGGCAGCGGCGCATTGCTCGCCCTGGGGTTGGGCGAAACCCCTCACGCCCTGCTCGGCCTGCACAGTTACAACCCGGCGCTGGCGGCCCTGGCATTGAGCCAGATCAGTCGTCGCACCTGGCTGCCGCTGGCCGGTATCCTGCTGGCGATCCTGCTGACGCCGGGCTTTGCCGCCCTGCACCTGCCGGCACTCACCGCGCCGTTCATCCTCGCGTGCTGGCTGGTGCGCGCCAGCCGCAGGATGCTTCGGAAACCGCGCATGGACAGCCCCTTCGAATCCCCCTAGGCTTGCTCGAAAATCGAGTCAGGCGGGATTTATGGACAGCAACAACGATTGGCGTCAGCGGCTCTACGTCATGGTTTTCCAAAGCGACACGGTGGCCGGGCGGCGGTTTGACGGCATCCTGCTGCTGATCATTCTGGCCAGCCTGGTGATCGTGATGCTCGACAGCATCGACCAGGTGCACCAGAACTACGCCGACGTGCTGGCCTATATCGAATGGGGCTTCACGCTGATCTTCGCCATCGAGTACGGCCTGCGCCTGTACTGTTCGCCCAAACCGCTGCGCTATGCGTTCAGCTTTTATGGGTTGGTGGATTTGCTGGCCATCGTGCCCGGCATCCTCGCCTTGTATTACAGCGATGCGCAGTACCTGCTGATCATCCGCATCATTCGCATGCTGCGGATCTTCCGCGTGCTCAAGCTGAGCCCCTACCTCAAGCAAGCCAATTACCTGATGTCGGCACTGCGCGGCAGCAAGCAGAAGATCGTGGTATTCCTGGTCAGCGTGTGCACCCTGGTGACCGTGTTCGGCACCTTGATGTATGTGATCGAAGGCCCGGAACACGGGTTTACCAGCATCCCCAAGGGTATCTACTGGGCCATTGTGACCCTGACCACCGTCGGCTTTGGCGATATCGTGCCCAAGACCCCGCTGGGCCAGGTGATTTCGTCGCTGGTGATGATCACCGGTTATTCGATCATTGCGGTGCCCACCGGGATTTTTACCGCCGAACTGGCCAGTGCCATGCGCGGCGAGCAACTGCACACCGACTGCCCGGTGTGCCACAAAGACACCCACGAACCCAACGCAGCATTCTGCTCGCGCTGTGGCAGCAATCTTTTTAAGAAAGTGGAATAAGCAAAGTTCTTTTTAATCTTTAAGCGACTATGCGGCCCCGGCTATAGTCGCTGGCATTGTGCCTGTCCCCTCTTCTCGAACAACAAGGAATGAGCAGTGAAAAAACTCCTTAGCGCCTCTCTCCTGGCCGCCGGCCTTGCCCTGGCGGGCGCCGTGCAGGCCGCCCCCGTCACGCTGCTTAATGTGTCCTACGACGTGATGCGCGATTTCTACAAGGACTACAACACGGCGTTCCAGAAGCACTGGGAGGCCGAGCACCCGGACGACAAGCTGACCTTGCAGATGTCCTTCGGCGGTTCGAGCAAACAGGCACGCTCGGTGATCGATGGCCTGCCGGCCGACGTGATCACCATGAACATGGCCACCGACATCAACGCCCTGGCCGACAATGGCAAACTGGTGCCGGACAACTGGGTCACACGCTTGCCCAACAGCAGCGCGCCGTTCACCTCGGCCACGGTGTTTATCGTGCGCAAAGGCAACCCCAAAGCCCTCAAAGACTGGCCGGACCTGCTCAAGGACGGCGTGCAGGTGATCGTGCCCAACCCGAAAACCTCGGGTAACGGCCGCTACACCTACCTGTCGGCCTGGGGCTATGTGCTCAAGAACGGCGGCGATGAAGAGAAAGCCAAGACATTCGTCGGCAAACTGTTCAAACAGGCGCCTGTGCTGGACACCGGCGGCCGCGCCGCCACCACCACATTCATGACCAACCAGATCGGCGACGTGCTGGTGACCTTTGAAAACGAAGCGGAAATGATCGCCCGTGAATTCGGCCGCGATCAGTTCGAAGTGATCTACCCAAGCGTGTCCGCCGAAGCCGAGCCGCCGGTGTCGGTGGTGGACAAAGTGGTCGAGAAAAAAGGCACCCGTGCCGCCGCCGAGGACTATCTGAAGTACCTGTGGTCGCCGCAAGGCCAGGAAATCGCCGCCAGCAACTACCTGCGCCCACGTGATCCGGCGGTGCTGGCCAAGTACACCGACCGTTTCCCTAAAGTCGACTTCCTGTCGGTGGAAAAGACCTTCGGTGACTGGCGCACCGTGCAGAAAACCCACTTCAATGATGGTGGTGTGTTTGACCAGATCTACTCCGGTCAATAACTGAACACATGCAGTAAACCTGTGGGAGGGGGCTTGCTGTGGTGAACGGGCTTGCCCCCCCTCCCGCAGAGTTATTTCAGCCTTTGAGACTTGTGTAGCCCCCTCCCACATTGGTTTTGCGCGGGGGGGCTGGGTAGATGTTTCTGAATGTATCATCAGCCGACATAAGTACTATCATCCCAAGCGGCCTACTCGTCGCTAAGCCTTGCATATACCCTCGCAGGCCATCTTCCTTCGCTTTATGAGAACACCATGAACGCTACCCCACACCCAACGAGCACCATGACCCGAGGCATGGTGATGCTGTTTGCGTTTTGCTGCGGCGCCATCGTCGCCAATATCTACTATGCGCAGCCGATCATCGAACTGATCGCGCCGGACATTGGCCTCACGCCTGCGATGGCCAGCCTGATCGTGTCGCTCACGCAAATCGGCTATGCCTTGGGCCTGTTTTTCCTGGTGCCCCTGGGTGACTTACTGGAAAACCGCAAACTGATGATCACCACCACGGTGGTGGCCATTGCCAGCCTGCTGGGCGCGGCGTTTACCGAGCAACCGAACCTGTTCCTGCTGGTGTCGTTGTTGATCGGCTTCAGCTCGGTGTCGGTGCAGATCCTGATTCCCCTGGCCGCGCACCTGGCGCCCGCCGAGTCCCGCGGCCGGGTGGTCGGCAGCATCATGGGCGGACTGCTGTTGGGCATTCTGCTGGCGCGGCCGGTGTCCAGCGTCGTGGCGGACCACTTCGGCTGGCGCGCGATGTTTATGGCCGCAGCGGCGTTGATGGCGTTTATCAGCGTGGTGCTGATGCTCACCATCCCCAAGCGTCAGCCCGATCACAGCGCCAGCTACGGCCAACTGCTGCGCTCGCTGGGCACCTTATTGCGTGAACAACCGCTGCTGCGTCAACGCGCGTTTTACCAGGGCTGCCTGTTCGCCACCTTCAGCTTGTTCTGGACCGCGGCCCCGCTGGAGCTGGTGCGCAACCACGGCCTGAGCCAGACCCAGATCGCGATCTTCGCGCTGGTCGGTGCCATCGGCGCCATCGCCGCGCCGATCGCCGGGCGCCTCGCCGATGCCGGTCACACCCATCGCGCGTCATTGCTGGCCATGCTGTTCGCAGCGCTGAGCTTCCTGCCGGCCTTCGTACATCCGCTGTACAGCGTGATTGGCCTGGCGGTCACCGGCGTGGTTTTGGACTTCTGCGTGCAGATGAATATGGTCCTCGGCCAGCGCGCCATTTACGCCCTGGACGCCAACAGCCGCAGTCGCTTGAACGCGCTATATATGACCAGCATCTTTATCGGTGGCGCCTTCGGCTCGGCGATTGCCAGCAGCGTGTACGAACACGGCGGCTGGCTGGGGGTGATGCTGGTGGGCAGCGCGTTTCCACTGGTGGCGTTGTTGCGGTTTCTGAGCGCCTCACGCCGAGGAGCCGTCGCAACAGCCTGAATAGCCATGCGCCAGGCAGCACAGTAAACGCTCGACCGTATGCTCGAGCGGCCCTGAGTTATCCAGCACGAATAACGGCGCGCTGTTGCCGGTGATCAATTCTTCGGTAAACCGTGCATTGCGCGCCAGCCGCTCTTCAATCTCAACCAGAGACTCACGCCCGCGCGCGCTCAAACGCTGCCGCAGCACCGCCTGATCAACCGTCAGTAGCAGTACCAGCGAAGAAGGATAACGCTCGCGGGTCACCGCCAGGTGCGCGCGCGAACCATTGACCAGCACGTCCTCTCCCGCCGCCAGCCAGTCGTCGATCACTTTTGGAATGCCATACCACAACCCATTGGCCTGCCAGCGCAGCGCAAATGCCCCTTGCACCTCCATCGCGGCGAACTGCTCGGGGCTCACCCCCTGCGCGGCCTCGCCCACTGCTTCCGCCGAGCGGGTAATCACGCGACGCACAATGCGGCAGCCACGCTCGGCCAGACGCGCACGCGCTGCGTCCAACAGGCTGTCCTTGCCCGAGCCCGATGGGCCGATGAGATAGATCAACCTGCCTGCCATTGAACAGCCTCTGCGTTTATCTCCAGCCGTATTGAGCGGCTGGCAGCACCTGGGAAATTGTCGCGGGACAGTATAGAGGGTGCGCAGAGGCTCAAAGCAACGCATCAATGTGCGGTGAGGTAGATACCTTGGGCCTCCAGCAATCGGATCCGCTGATAATCCGCAGCGATCACCGCTGGATCAGCATGCACCAGGTAAACCGTCCCTGGCTGGCTGAATACATCTTGCGTCACGCCCAGGGGTTGTCCCTCCTCAACGTAGAACACCGCCTCAAAGAATGACGCCAGCTTGAGCAGTTCCTCCACAAACCGCGCCTTGTGGAAGTAGCCGTCGGTGCGATTGATCAGGCACACATTGTAGGTGCGCTGCAGGCGCTGATAATCGAAGTCCCTGGCCAACAACTGCGCGAATGCGTGGGGTTTGGTGATGGACAACACCACCGCCTCGATCTGCCCCAGCCCGGTGGTCTGGCGGGATACGCCAGGACGAAGAATGCCATCGGTACGCGCGGCGATTTCCACCAGTTTCGGCCCTTCGTCGGTGAACATGACTTCCGCGTGGCTGGGGCCGTTGCGGATGCCCAGGCACTGCACCACGGCGCGGGTGTATTCCACCAACGGCAAGTAGAGTGGCGAGTCTGGCCCGATCAATTCATCGATGTCATAAAGAATGCCGCCGCCCGGGGCCCGCTGTTTTTGATAGCGCACCACCTCGGTGACCAGTTGCTGGCCATCGACGCACACCATGTTCACCACATACTCCAGGCCGGCCAGATACTCCTGAATCAACACCTGGGTATTGCGGCCGTTCAACCGGTTCACCGTGCCCAGCAGCGTTTGTACCGCCGCCTCGCAGGCCGGCAAATCCTCACAGATAAACACCCCATCGGCCCCCGCGCTGTCGAGCGGCTTGACCACCACAGGAAAACGCCCGTGGGCGTTGATCCAAGCACGTGCAAGCGCCCAACTGTCGGCAACGCACTGTCGTGCTACGGGCAAGTGCGCCTGGGCAACCGTTTCGATCATGGCGAACTTGTTTCGACGGGCATGGGTGTTGTCGAAGTCATTGCGATACGGTAACTGAAGGCGCTCGTTCAACTGATCGGCGAGCAGCACACCGGTTTCGGCACCGGCGATGATGAACTGGGGCGCGAAAAGCTCAACGCTGGCGAGCGTTACCTCAATATGGGTATTTGTGATCGTTTGGTCATACAGTGTTGGATCGAAACCTCTGTAATAATAACTGTCCAGACTGCCCGAGGAGGCCACGTGCATCAACACACACCCTTCCTCTTTCAATCGCTTCACGACAAATTTCCCGGATGAGAACCCATCAACGACGGCGATTCTGATCATAGTCTCTCTCTCCTCAATTCATATAAGGTCCGCCCCAAAAGCAAAAAAACGATGATACCTACGGCCAAGACACTGGCAACGGAAAACTCTATGCGAGCATCAAAGTACTGAAGCAAAAGAACAAATACCGGGAGAGTCAATAGCACAAGCGACACATGGATGGGGGTGAGGTAATAGATAGTTTTTTGGATCAGGTATATCGGTAGTAAATGACCCACCCCCACTAGAATTATCATGGGGATTAAAAGGTCTCGATCCAATGTAAAACTCCCCCCTGTTATTGAAACAACGAGAACGCAAAAACCAACCATCGCGATATTCCTAACGGCAAGAATTTCAAAAATAGACCAGTGCCGAGCAAACATTTGCTTTGAAAAAACTGTGTATATGACCGTTCCGAGCGCGCACAGCACCACACTGGCTATGCCCAACAACCGTTGTGCAGATGTTGTCGTAGCGATACCACTGTTCCCGGAAAAGGAATTGAAAAGCATGATTCCGACCGAAATTAGCACCAGGCAGGATACAAGTGCATCTGCGAAAGCAACCCTAGCGCTGCGCCTGTCAAAGAAAGAGATAAGTAAAGTTAGCGCTGGGCCGCAGGCTACAGCTGCCACTCCCACCACTGCTGGCTCAAGATACCGCAGGGCATAAAACAAACCACCCCAATTGAACAGCACAGCAAGATTAATAACAACGACCATTCCCCACTGTTCGCGCAATTTCGTAAAAAATGATCTCGAGTTACTCCAAAGCGCGCACACAACAAAAAAAGCTGTCGATACAATAAAACAATAAAAAACGACTGAAATCGTACTAACAGCTTGTGTCACGAAAGCAACATACACATCGAACGCTGCACTAATCAGACAAAATAAAAGCCCAATTAAAAAACCTTTACCCAGCATAGTTTACACCACCAAGCAATTTAAAAACCCTCTCTAATTATACTCACACCCTTCTCATGAACGGATATCTTCATAAGCGTCTTTACAGAGACACCCGTACTTCTATGAACATTATCAAAGCCATGATTCCCAACTTTTTCAACAGCACATAAAGCGTCAACCAGCTCCGCCCCGCAGGCCCTTACAGCCTCTACCAATGCAATTACAGCCCCACCAGTACTTAATGTATCGTCAATAATAGTTACCCTATCGCCCGCCTTGATTCCATTGAGATACATCTTTCCTTGAAAGTACTCAGAGCTAATATCAACCACTTGCTCATTAGCATCTCCAAGATTATACGAATACCACCTTGCCATAGCCAACGGAATGCCTGTCAACAAGGAGATAGTAGTAGCCAATGCAGCTCCTTTATCTTCCTCCGTTACAATTTTTGTGACACTTAAATCCATTAACTTTATAATTCCATGAGCCACTTCCATTAGAACCGCAGGCCGTAACGCAGGTATTTGATCAGTAAACTCATTCACTGTCGTCAAAGATTTTCCAGAGTTCACAACTTTTGCGTTTCTATAAATCTCTTCGAGCAACATCACTGCACCCCGCTGTATTCCGGATAGTTCCCATCCCATCGACTTTTGTATTTCCAAGAGCTATCAAAAAACAAAGTAACAATATTCTTATTACTAAATGCAGCAGCGATTTCTTCACAAATAAGTAGATTCGCTCCGCAAGTCGGACCGACTGCAAGTCGTTCTTCTGTTATAAATCTCTTCATTCGAGCCCAAGAGGCAGGACCATCAACTACTCTTATTTCATCAATAAGCGCGGACACAGTATTCGCCGATAGAACTCCAGCTCCAAGCCCCATGAGATTATGAGAGCAGTGTTTAAAAACCAGATCATTTCTTTTTGCATACAAAGGCGCAGAACTGTCAACCTCAATCCCAATAGTTTTTATATTCCTGTATTCGTGCTTTAATATTTCAGCAATACCAGAGAATGTGCCTCCAGTCCCTATAGAACATACGAAAAAATCAGGCACCACATCAAGCCCCTTCAGCGCTGCCACTATTTCCTTTCCACAAATATTCCAAGCCTGTCTATTTAAGATATTCTCGGACTGATCCAGAAAGTAGATACCACTTGAGAGATTTTTGGCGAGATACCTTTTAGCTCTTGCGACCGCTCCGGACAAAAACTCCTCTTTTGGGGTTTCAATTATTTGCGCCCCAAACGAGCGAATTTGCGTTTTTCTTTCTTCAGTCATCCCCTCAGGCATAAATATTTTTACACCGTAACCTTTAGCTCTACCTATCCAAGCAAGTGCCGCACCGCCATTCCCCGTAGAGCAGTCTACAAGGATCATACCCGGTACAATTTCACCGCTTCGCTCCAATTCGCTAACAATATTTAGGTACGTTCTATCTTTATGGCTTCCTGAAGGACTTAGAAACTCACATTTTGAAAAAACTCTATTTCCGTTCAGAGAAATAGTCGACAACTCGACAAACGGAGTATTACCAATATCTAGCAGATTCATCTGAAACCCCAAGGTATTTGAATATCTTGAAGCTAACTGATTACTCACAAAAAAAATAGCTAGCCAAACAGATAGGTACCCAGGTGATTCCACTACCCCATGTATAGGAATGGTCTGTCAGACCAAATATCAATGAACCACTTTAAAAATCAAAGGCAAACTCTCACGACTTTTCTTACAAACTTGTTGGCTTACAGTTGCTATAAGGCATCGCTAGCCCTTAGCAATCGCAGCTCATCAGCGATCAGGCTTGGTCGCCTGGATTAGAATGGCGCACGGTGCCGCGCATGCGGCATTATCATGTTCGTGTTATGGCGAGCTGTGCTTGGGAGGGCTCACGCCCTGCGGAGGCTTCCATTCCCTGGTCGACCAACCAGAGTACTGCTCGCCACTCTTCTGCTTGGTCGCTGACGCGGTGAGCTCCAACTGAATGGAGATGTACTGCATGAAAAAGGTCACCCCCAATCCCCCCGCCATCCGCTTCGAAGGGGATTCCACAATCCACGCCGAATATGATCTTCACCCTCCGCCTCGGCCTCAGCACCTAAGCGGCATTGAGCAACGCCAGCGAGATGCGGGAATCCGCGACCGCCTGTGCTTACGATTGTGCCGAGCACCTAGATGGCGCAAGCCGCAAGTGGGTGCTGGCGTTAGTGCAGATGATTGAGAGCGCACAGTTGTTGTTGGTGAATGAAACACTGGAGCGGGAATATCCTGTGACTTGATGGCTGAGAAAACCTCCAGTGGTAGGGGCAAGTTGAATCTTCGCACCGCCCCTCGCCCACATGCTCTCCATGTTTCGAGGAATGGATTTCAGGATGAAAAAGGCAACCCGAACAGACAGTGTGAACAATTAGCAATCTGCGCGGCGCTCAAAGAAAATGTTCCGTATCGAAAGGTACGGAGCATTTTTCGTTATGGCCGACATCCAAGGAGAGCGAATGCTGGCGCATCCAGAAATGGCGATCGCTCGAAGATCCATCGTTGAGCATCCGTTCGGCAAACTTAAGCAGTGGTTGTTTGGCAATGCTCGCTTCCTACTACGACAGCTTGAGGGTACAAGAGCCGAAATGGCCTTGGCAGTGAACGCCTACAACCTGAAACGAGCAATTAACGTGCTCGGCGCGCGCCAATTGATGGCGTTGATGGGCTGAAAGGCCTTTTTTCGCTTGCTGTCTGCATAAAAGCAAACGCCTCGAACAAGTCGGGGCGTTTGCTTGGAACCACCATCAGTGCGTTTTCACACAGTCTGCGAAGGTCGCCTTTTGTCACTGCGCGTACTGCTTACTCAACCCCGGCGGCACGCCTTGTACATTGGTTTCTTCCCACGGCCCGTTGGGGCTGATGGAGCGGCTCCAGCCATTGCTCCAGCGGTAGTAGGTGCGCTGGCGGTAGAAGGTGTCGGGTTGTTCGTCCAGCACATACACCTGCATCTTGCCGTCCCAATGGCTGGCGGCGCCCGGTGGTGGGGCGAAGGTCGGCGACTTGGTCGGCAGCGGTTTCGGCGGAGGGGTGACCGGGCCGGACGGTTTGGTGCTTGGCTGGGTCGACGGGCCCGACGGTGGGATGGTCGGCCCGGTCGGCCCAGGCGGTGGCCGGTGGACCGCACAGGCGCTCAGGCCCAATACCAGGCTGAGCAAGGTGATACGTGCGAATGCGGTCATGGCGTTTCCTCGAATGACTTGTCCGGACTGTCGATGGTCAGCTGCTGCAGTGCAGTGGTGGAGCTGGCCAGGGGTTGGCTGCGGCCGATCCATTCGCCGGCGGTCGGTTGACCGGCCCGGGATATGCGCGCAACCAGTTGGACTTCGGGGAAGTTGGACAGTTTCAACTGCGGCATCATCGCATCGGCATCGCCCAGTTCGACGGTGATCGGCAACTCCGCTACGGTGACACGCTTGGCCGCCAACGGCGCCGGCGGGCCACTCACGGCACGGGCGAAGATAAATACGCTGTCACCTGGCAGGGCCTTGGCCTTCACCTCGGCGGACACAGCCACGCGCACTTTCAACGTCGCTGCCTGCTTCGCCTGGGCGACGGTGCCGCCACTTTCCTTGAGTTTTTGCGCGGCGCGGTCGATACCGCCTTGCAGCGCAGCGCGGGAATTGTCTTCGGGCGGCAGTTGCGCCAGCAGACGGCTCCAGTAGTCGATAGCTTCCTGATAGCGCTGGCCTTCAAACGCGGCAATACCCAGCAGGCCGAGGCTGGTGACTTCTTTCGGGTCGAGCTTCAACGCCTCGTCCGTCAACGCCTGGACCTTCGGCGACCATTGTTTGTTGTCGGCAAAATACTGGGCCTGAGCCCACTGGCCGAGCAGTTCCGGCTGGCGACCGGCCAGGGCGACGGCACGCTCGAAGACCTTGGCCGCATCGGCGGAGCGGTCCTGGGCCATGTAGGCCCGACCGAGGAAGTACAGGCCTTCGGCCGAATCCGGCTGGGCGGCGGCGGCGCGTTCCAGGCGCTGGGTCATGTCTTGCAGGGACACCGGCGGCTGGGCAAATTCGCGCGTCAGTTCCACCTTGTCGCTGGCACCGAAGTGCAGGTACAAGCCCAGGCCCAGCACCGGCACCAGAAACGCGGCCAACAACGGCAGCGGTTTGCCCAGACGCGATTCGCGGGGGGTTTCCACGCCTTCGGTGTCGGCCAGCAATTCGCGGGCGGCTTCGGCGCGGCCGGTGTCCAGTTGTGCGGCGTCGAGCACGCCTTCGGCCTGCTGGGTCTGCAGTTCGGCAACGCGCTCTTGGTAGAGCGCCACATTCAGTGCGGTGCGATCCTCCTCGCGCTGGGCACGACGGCCGCGCAGTACAGGGATCAACAGGAAACTCAGGGCAACCAGAAGCAGCAAGCCTGCTGCGAGCCAGAAATCAATCATCAGTGGTTTTGTCCAGCAGGTGGTCGAGGCGTTGGCGCTCTTGCGGGGATAGCGCGTCGGAGCCATCGGTAGGTGCGGCGCGGCGGCGGCGGACGATCACGGCCATCACCACCACACCGCTCAGCAACAGCGCGGCGGGGCCAAACCAGAGCAGCGCCGTCTTGCCGGTCAGCGCCGGTTTGTAACGCACGAAATCACCGTAGCGGTCGACCATGAAGTCGATGATCTGCTGGTTGTCCTTGCCCTCCCCCAGCATGCGGAAGATCTCTTTGCGCAGATCGGCGGCGATGGGCGCATTGGAGTCGGCGATGTCCTGATTCTGGCACTTGGGGCAGCGCAGTTCCTTGGTCAAGTCGCGAAAACGCTCGCGGTCGGCATCATTGGCAAACTCATAGGTGTCGATGGCGGCGTGGGCGACGCCGGCCAACCCCAGTGCCAATACGGCAGCGGCTAACAGGCGCTTCATGGCTTGGCCTCATCGACCAGGGCCTGGTACTTGGCGGCCAGTTGCTCGCGCCATACCACGTCGTCGATCACGCCGACGTATTTGTCGCGGATCACGCCCTTGGCGTCGATAAAGAAGGTTTCCGGGGCGCCGTAAACGCCCAGGTTCAAACCGAGGTTGCCGTCTTCATCACGGATATCCAACTGATAGGGGTTGTGAAACTCGGCCAGCCATTTGAGCGCCGCCGCGTTGTCGTCCTTATAGTTGATGCCGTAGATCACCACACCGCGCTCGGCCAATTTGTTCAGCACCGGATGCTCCACGCGGCATGAGATGCACCAGGTGCCCCACACGTTGACCAGCGCGGGCTTGCCCAGCAGGTCGGCACGGGTCAGGGTTTTATCGCCCTGCACGGTGGGCAGGGAAAATTCCGGGAACGGCTTGCCGATCATCGCTGACGGCAGTTCGGCCGGGTCGAGGTACAAGCCGCGGTAGAGGAACACCGCCACCACCAGAAACGCCGCCAGCGGCAACACCATCAACCAGCGCTTCATACCGCCGCTCCTTGCAGGCCGAGCGCTTCACGCACGCGGCTCTTGACCTTGACCCGATAACGCCGGTCCAGCGCGGCCAGCAACCCACCGAAACCGGTGAGCAGGCCGCCGAACCAGATCCAGCGCACGAACGGTTTGACATGCACCCGCACCGCCCAGGCGCCGTCACCCAAAGGTTCGCCCAGCGCCACATAGAGGTCGCGGGTGAAACCGGCGTCGATACCGGCCTCGGTCATCATTGAGCTCTGCACGGTGTAGAGGCGTTTTTCCGGATGCAGCACGGCGACTTCCTTGCCATTACGGACGACGCGCACGGTGCCTTTGTCTGACGTGAAGTTCGGGCCTTCGAAGTGTTTGGCGCCTTCGAAGATAAAGTGGTAACCGGCCAGGTCCATGGACTCGCCCGGCGCCAGGCGCAGGTCGCGCTCGGCGCTGTTCTGGCTGGAAAGCACCACGCCGAGGGCGCACACGGCAATGCCCAGGTGCGCGACCTGCATGCCCCAGTAGCTGCGGGTCAACGCCGGCAAGCCTTTGATCAGGCCTTTGTGGCGGGTCTTGTCGACGATGTCGCGCACGCCGGCCAGCAGCACCCAGGCCGCGAGCAGGAACGTGGCGAGCACCGCCCAGTTGAAGTCGCCGTAGGCGATGCCGGCGATCACCGCCAAAGCCACGCTGCCCAGCAGCACCGGCATCAACATGCCGAGCAGCCATTTCACCGGGGTGTCTTTCCAGCGCACCAGTACGCCGACCGCCATCACCACCATCAACAGGCCCATCAATGGGATAAACAAGGCGTTGAAGTACGGCGGTCCCACGGACAGCTTGGCGCCGCTCAAGGCATCCAGCACCAGCGGGTACAACGTGCCGAGCAGGATCATCGACGCGGCCACCACCAGCACCAGGTTATTGCCCAGCAGCAGGGTCTCCCGCGACCACAGGTTGAAGCCCACCTGGCTCTTGACCACCGGCGCGCGCAGGGCGAACAGGGTCAGCGAACCACCGACCACGAACAGCAGGAAGATCAGGATGAAAATGCCGCGCGCCGGGTCGGACGCAAACGCGTGCACCGAAGTCAACACGCCCGAACGCACGAGGAAGGTGCCCAGCAGGCTGAGAGAAAACGCGGCAATGGCCAACAGCACGGTCCAGCTCTTGAACACACCGCGTTTTTCGGTGACCGCCAGCGAGTGAATCAGCGCGGTGCCCACCAGCCAGGGCATGAACGAGGCGTTTTCCACCGGGTCCCAGAACCACCAGCCACCCCAGCCGAGTTCGTAGTAGGCCCACCACGAACCGAGGGTGATACCAATGCCCAGGAAGGCCCAGGCGACGATGGTCCACGGCCGCGACCAACGCGCCCAGGCCGCGTCCAAGCGCCCACCGAGCAAGGCGGCGATGGCGAAGGCGAAGGCCACCGAGAAGCCCACGTAGCCCATGTACAGCATCGGTGGGTGCACGATCAGGCCGATGTCCTGCAGCAGCGGGTTGAGGTCGCGGCCATCCACCGGCACCTGCGGCAGGATGCGGCTGAACGGGTTGGAGGTCATGATCAGGAACAGCAGGAAACCGATGCTGATCATGCCCATCACCGCCAGCACCCTGGCCAGCATGATTTGCGGCAACTGGCGCGAAAACACCGACACGGCGAAGGTCCAGCCGCCGAGGATCAGCGCCCACAGCAGCAACGATCCTTCGTGGGCGCCCCACACGGCGCTGAACTTGTAGTACCAGGGCAGCGCGCTGTTGGAGTTATTCGCCACATACGCGACGGAAAAATCGTCGGTCATAAAGGCGTAGGTCAAGCAGCCGAATGCAAACAGCAGGAATGCAAATTGCCCCCACGCAGCCGGCTGCGCCAGGCTCATCCACAGGCGATCACCGCGCCAGGCGCCGAGCAACGGCACCACGGCCTGGACCATAGCCAGGCACAGCGCAAGGATCATCGCCAATTGGCCAAGCTCCGGAATAAACAATGCGGACGTCATGGTTCAGCCCTCCTTTGCGGGTGCAGGGGCGGACTGGCCGCTGTCTTTCAAGGCTTTGGTGACTTCCGGCGGCATGTACTTTTCGTCGTGCTTGGCCAGCACTTCGTCGGCCACTACCACACCGTCGGCGTTGAGTTTGCCCAGGGCGACGATGCCCTGGCCTTCGCGGAACAGGTCCGGCAGGATGCCGCGGTAGGTGATGGTCACGGCCTTGTTGAAGTCGGTGACCACGAAGGTGACGTCCAGGGAATCGCCGGAGCGTTTCAGCGAGCCCTTCTCCACCATGCCGCCGGCGCGGATGCGCGTGTCCAGCGGCGCTTCGCCATTGGCGATCTGGGTCGGCGTGTAAAACAGGTTGATGTTCTGCTGCAGGGCGCTCAAAGCCAGGCCGACGGCAATGCCGACGCCGACCAGGATGGCAAGGATGATTAACAGACGCTTTCTACGCAGCGGATTCACTTTTCGGTCTCCCGGCGCAGACGACGCGCCTCTTGTTGCAGGTAACGCTTGCGCGCCAGGATCGGCGCGACGACGTTGAGGGCCAGCACCGCCAGGCAGATGCCATAGGCCGTCCAGACATACAGGCCGTGATGGCCCATGGCGAGAAAATCGCCGAAAGAACTGAAACTCATCCCCGCGCCCCCAGGCAGCTTTGTACTTCGGCCTTGACCCAACTGGCGCGGGCCTCGCGCTTGAGTACTTCAAGGCGCATGCGCATCAGCAACACCGCGCCGAAGAAACAGTAGAACCCCAGCACCATCAACAGCAGCGGCGCCCACATTTCCACCGGCATCGCCGGTTTTTCAGTGAGGGTGAAAGTGGCGCCCTGGTGCAGGGTGTTCCACCACTCCACCGAGTATTTGATGATCGGGATATTGATCACGCCGACGATTGCCAGCACCGCGCAGGCCTTGGCAGCGCTGTCACGATTGCTGATCGCGTTGCCCAGTGCAATCAGACCGAAGTACAGGAACAGCAGGATCAACATAGACGTCAGGCGTGCATCCCACACCCACCACGAACCCCAGGTGGGTTTGCCCCAGATCGCCCCGGTGACCAGCGCCACGGCGGTCATCCACGCACCGATGGGCGCGGCGCATTGCAGGGCCACGTCGGCCAGTTTCATTTTCCACACCAGCCCGACGATGCCGCACACCGCCAGCATCACGTAGCAGGATTGGGCCAGCATCGCGGCAGGTACGTGGATATAGATGATGCGAAAACTGTTGCCCTGCTGATAATCCGGCGGCGCGAAGGCCAGGCCCCAGACCAGGCCGATGCCGATCAGCACGGCGGCGAAGAGGCTCAACCACGGCAGCAGCTTGCCGCTGATGCCGTAAAACCATTTGGGCGAGCCGAGCTTGTGAAACCAGGTCCAGTTCATTGCTGTTTCTCACGGTTGCTTCTTGTCGTTGCAAGAAGCGTAGGGTCTTTACTGGCTGAGCCAGACCTCATTATTCACCGACGCTGATCTTCAGGCCGGCGGCTATCGCAAAAGGTGTCAGGGTTACCGCCAGGGCGGTCAGGCTGCCAAGCCACAGCAGGTAACCGGTCGCCGGCATGCCCATCAGCGCGGCTTGCAAGGAGCCGCTGCCGAGGATCAATACCGGGATGTACAACGGCAGAATCAGCAGCGCCAGTAACAGCCCGCCGCGCTTCAATCCCACCGTCAGCGCCGCGCCCACCGCCCCCAGCAGGCTGAGGACCGGTGTACCGAGCAACAGGCTCAGCAGCAGGATCGGCAGGCATTCGACGGGCAAGCCCAGCATCATCGCCAGCAGCGGCGAGAGCAAGACTAGCGCCAAGCCGGAAAAAGCCCAGTGTGCCAGTACCTTGGCCAGCACCAGAAGTGGCAACGGGTGCGACGAAAGGACCCACTGCTCCAGCGAGCCGTCTTCGAAATCACTGCGAAACAGCCCGTCCAGCGAGAGCAGGACGGACAACAGCGCCGCTACCCACACCAGTCCCGGAGACAAGGTTTGCAACAGTTTAGTCTCCGGACCGACCGCCAAAGGGAATAACGCAATCACGATGGCAAAGAACACCAGCGGGTTGGCCAGTTCGGCCGGGCGACGGCATAACAGACGCGCTTCGCGCGCGACCAGCAGGGCGAACACGCTCATAGCGACCACCGCCCGAGGTCCAGCTCGCGGTAACCGGCAGGCACCCGCGTCAAGCTGTGGTGCGTGGTCAGCAGCACCAGGCCGCCCTGCTCGCAATGCCGGGCCAGGTGTTCTTCCAACTGGGCCACGCCTTGTTTATCCAGGGCAGTGAAGGGCTCATCGAGAATCCACAGCGGCGGGCCCGGCAAAAACAGGCGCGCCAACGCGACACGGCGCTGCTGGCCGGCGGACAAGGTGTGACATGGCACGTCTTCGAAACCCTTGAGGCCGACGGCGGCCAACGCTTGCCAGATGGCCTCGCGGGACGCGGGGTGATGCAGCGCGCTGAGCCAACTGAGGTTTTCTTCAGGGGTGAGCACATCTTTGATACCGGCGGCATGGCCGATCCAGATCAGATTGCGCGCCAATTCGCCGCGCTGCGCGTTAAGAGGCTTGCCGTTGAGGCGCACTTCACCGGCCGTGGGTTGCATCAACCCGGCCAGCAGGCGCAGCAGGCTGGTCTTGCCACTGCCGTTGGGGCCACTGACCTGCACCATATCGCCGGCCGCCAGCCGCAGCTCGAGGCGTTCAAACAGCAGGCGCAGGTCGCGCTCACAGGCAAGCGCTACGGTTTCAAGAAGAGGGCTGGTCAAGAGATCGCGGGCCTTTACGGTTCAAGTCGGCGGTGCTGCGGCCGTTAAAGAGGAATGCACAATAGCGGCTTTGGCGACCGATTTTAGAGAGCTGGATCAAATAGTTGTGAGGTTTTTACCGCTCTCTTTGAAGACGGGCGGCATTATACATGCGATGCCCTAGGCTAAAGAGGGCAATTACCCTTAGAGACGATGCGTGCAATGACCGGCGAGATCAACCTTCCTACGCTACCTCCTGCCACGGCGACCGGCCCGGCATCGCCGCCGGCCGCCGGGGCATTGCTGAAACTGCTGGAGCCGCAGATCGGCTTGATCGATCCGGGCAAGACCGCGAACGCCGAGGTGATCGCCCTCAAGCAAGGCGGCGAGGCTTTTCAATTGCTGCTCAAGCTGACCCTCGACGGCGGTCGCCAGACCCTGGTACAGGCCAGCAGTCCGCAACCGTTGCCGCTGGGCAGCAATGTGGCGGTCAGCCAGACCTCTGCCGGCAACCTGGCCTTGAGTCTGCAGCAAGCGTTGAGCGCCAACGTTGCGGCGCTGACGCGCATCGATACCAGCAAAATTCCCGAAGGCACCCTGCTGCAGGCCAAAGTACTGACCACCCAGGCGTTGCCGCAGGGCACCACGCAGCCTGCGATCTACCGCTCGCTGGTCACGGTGCTCAGCAGCGCCATGGCCGGTGCGACGCTGACGGTGGAAAGTCCACAACCATTGCGAGTGGGCAGCCTGCTCAGCGCGGTGGTGCAGAACGCGCAAACCCTTAACTTCGTGCCCTTGAGCGAGTTCAAGGATCAACTGGCCGTCACGCAGCAGCTGTCGGTCCAGCAAAATCGCCAAGGCTCGCTGGATGTGCTGTTCACGGCATTGCAGAGCCTGCCGCGCGGCGACAGCACCTCCGCCGACCTGCGCGCCGCCGCCGACCGCCTGTTGGCCGCCCTGCCGGACCTGGCGCAGGTGAGCAATCCCAAGGTGCTGGCCCAGGTGATTCAGAACAGCGGCGCCTTCCTGGAGGCCAAACTGCTGGCCGGGCAGAACCCGCAGGTACCGCCTCTGGATATGAAAGGTGCGCTGCTGCGGTTGGTCGCCGACCTGGTCCCCGCCCTGCCCGCCAGCACCAACCTGAATGCCATCCTGGCAGCCAACACCCTGGCCCAGGTGCTGCCGAACTTTGTGCGCAGCCCGCTGAACACGCTGGGTCAGCTCAGCGCACGGCAGGCACCGGTGAGCTTCCCGCTGCCCGAGCGTCTGATGGGCAAACTGGAAGGCGAAGGCGACCTGGAAAACCTGCTGCGCTTGGCCGCCGGGGCCATTTCCCGCTTGCAGAGCCACCAGCTGTCGAGCCTGGAGCAAACCGGCACCACCGCCGATGGCCGCCTGCAAACCACCTGGCAGTTGGAGATCCCCATGCGCACTCTGCAGGACATCGTGCCGTTGCAGGTCAAGTTCCAGCGCGAGGAACCGGCGCCGGACAAGGACCAACCGGAACGCAAGACGACTAAAGATGCCAAGCAGATGCTCTGGCGCGTCGAGCTGGCCTTCGATATGGAACCACTGGGACCGTTGCAGGTGCAGGCGCAACTGACCCAGGGCAAGCTGTCCAGCCAACTCTGGGCAACACGGCCATTCACGGCGAGTTTGATCGAAAGCCATTTGGGCAGTTTGCGCGAGCGTCTGGTGAGCTCGGGTCTTAACGTCGGCGACCTCGATTGCCACCTGGGCACGCCACCACGGGGGCCGAAAACCGGACTGGAGCAACGCTGGGTGGATGAAACCGCATGAAAAACACCGAATCATCACGCCAGGCGATTGCCCTCAAGTACGATGGCCAGCAGGCGCCAACGCTCACCGCCAAAGGCGACGATGCGCTGGCCGAAGCCATCCTCAAGCTGGCGCGGGAAAACGAAGTGCCGATCTATGAAAACGCCGAGCTGGTAAAACTGCTGGCGCGCATGGAACTGGGCGACAGCATCCCCGAGGAGTTGTACCGCACGATTGCCGAGATCATTGCGTTTGCCTGGACATTGAAAGGCAAGTTCCCGGTGGGATTTGACCCGCATGCGGGGCCGGTGGAGCGGGATGTGACCGAGCGTGGCGACGATTACTGAATAGCAAGCCGTCATCGGGGGCTTGCCCGATGGCAATGATTCAGCCACCCATAAGTCACTGATGCTCCTCTATCTGAGGCCCCCTTCCCACATCTGCCTTTTTATTCAGTTGAGGACTTCGCTCAGGGGGATGAAGTTGACTCGATCCCCCACGTTAAGCGTCGTACCTTCCACTACCTCCACAAATCCCTCGGCCCACGCCGCGCTGCGCAGCACACCGGAACTCTGGTTGCGATAGATGACCGCGCGGCCCTGCTCAATGCGCCCGCGCAGGTACTCGCGGCGGTTGCCCGGCTTGGGCCATTCGAAACCCACCGGCACTTCGACGCGCAACGGCTCCACGTCGACCACGCCTTGACGCCGCAGGATGTACGGTCGCGCCAGGAGTGCAAACGTCACCAGGGTCGAGGCTGGATTGCCTGGCAACCCAATCACCGGAACGCCGCGAAAATGCCCGAACGTCAGCGGCTTGCCTGGCTTGATCGCCAGCTTCCACAGCGCCAGTTCGCCCTCTTCACGCAGGGCGATGCCCAGGAAGTCAGCCTCCCCCACCGACACGCCGCCGGTAGACAGGATCAGGTCTACGCTGCCCAGCCCGGCGAGGCGTCCTCGGGTCTGCTCCAGATCGTCGGGAAGAATCCCGGCATCGATCACTTCACAGCCCATCCGCGCCAGCCAACTGCAGAGCACGCGGCGGTTGCTGTTGTAGATCTGCCCCGGTCCCAGGGGCAGGCCCGGCTCGATCAGTTCGTCGCCGGTGGACAGCACCGCCACCCGTGGACGCCGCACCACGGCCAGACGGTCGCAGCCCAGGGACGCGGCCAGGCCCAGCTCGATCGGGCCCAGGCGCGTACCCGCGTCGAGCACGGTTTCGCCGACCGTGGTTTCCTGGCCTTGAGGGCGGATGTTCTGGCCCAGGTGCAAGGGCTCGCTGAAACTCACGCGCTCATCGGCGTGGACCAACGCATTTTCCTGCATCTCCACACAGTCGGCGCCGGCCGGCACTGGCGCACCGGTGAAAATCCGCGCGCAGGTGCCGGCCGCCAGCGGCTGCGGCGCCTGACCGGCGAAGATGCGCTGGCTCACCACCAGCGGCTCGCCGGTCCAGTCCGACAGGCGCACGGCATAGCCGTCCATGGCACTGTTGGGCCAGGGCGGCAGGTCGAGGGTGGAGATCAGCGGCTGCGCGAGCACGCGGGCGTCGCATTCGCCCAGGGGCAACGTCTCCTGCGCGCGGATCGGCGTGGCGTCGGCCATGTCCAGCAACTGTTGCAGGGCCTGCTCTACCGGCATCAGGGCGCCGGTCTTGCCGGGCTTACCCACGGGATTCACAAGGTTCAGCCTGCTTGAGATGCGCAACGAAATTGCACGGGCGATGACGGTTGTCCAACTGCTCGCCGAGGATGCCGTCCCACCCGGTGCGCACCGCGTTGGTGGAGCCCGGCAGGCAGCACACCAGGGTGCCGTTGGCCAGGCCAGCCAGGGCGCGGGACTGCACGGTAGAAGTACCGATATCGGCCACGGATATCTGGCGGAACAGTTCACCGAACCCGTCGACCTGCTTGTCCAGCAGGCAGCTCACCGCTTCTGGCGTGCTGTCGCGGCCGGTAAAGCCGGTGCCGCCGGTGATCAACACCACTTGCACCACGTCTTCGGCGATCCAGTGGGCAACCTGGGCGCGGATCTTGTAAAGGTCGTCCTTGAGCAGCACACGCTCGGCCAGGCGATGGCCGGCGGCGGTCAGGCGGTCGACGAAGACCTGGCCCGAGGTATCGGTGTCCAGGGTGCGGGTGTCGCTGACGGTCAATACAGCGATATTCAGGGGTACAAAAGGCGCATCAACCTTGGCTTTCATGGCACGGTCCGGTTGTCGAAGAAACAGCCCAGTGTTATATCACAGGCCCTCCTTTGCCTGCCGCTGTGGAACCACCATGTCCCTTGATTGCTGCCCATTGCCCTGTTCGATTCTGTTGTTGGCCGGTGGCCGCGGCCAGCGCATGGGCGGCCAGGACAAAGGCCTGCTGACCTGGCGCGGCCAGCCGCTGATCGCGCATGTGCACGGGCTGGTGCGCGGGCTGACCGATGACTTGATCATCTCCTGCAATCGCAACCAGGACCGTTATGCGGCCTATGCCGATCGACTGGTGAACGACGACAGCGCGGACTTCCCCGGCCCGCTCGCCGGTATCCGCGCCGGGCTCGCCGCTGCGCGCCACGGGCACCTGCTGGTGTTGCCCTGCGATGTGCCGCACCTCGACGCGCGCCTGCTGACCGATCTGCGTGACACGGCACGACGCACCCCGCAGTCGCCGGTGATGGTGCGCCATGGGGAATTCTGGGAGCCGTTGATCTGCATCATCCCGACTCACCTCAAGAACGCGGTAGAACAGGCCTGGCAGGCCGGCGAGCGCAGCCCGCGCAAAATTCTGCTGCAGCTGGGCGGCGTGGGCCTGGAATGCCCGGCCAATGATCCACGCCTGGCCAACTTGAACACACCCGAACTGTTGCACCAGAAGTCTGACGTGTCAGAATGAACTTTCGTACAAGGAACTTTGGCGACGCCTTACGCGTCACAAGGTCAGCAATTTCAAAGAATTCTCTCGGAGACACACCCATGACTCAACGGACCATCGCCGCTTTCATGCTCGCACTGGGCCTCGCTACCCTCGCCGGTTGCGCCTCGCCTACCGTGATCACCCTGAATGACGGTCGTGAAATCCAGGCCGTCGACACCCCGAAATACGATGAAGACTCGGGCTTCTACGAATTCGAACAGCTGGACGGCAAGCACACCCGGATCAACAAAGATCAGGTTCGCACCGTTAAAGACCTGTAAGTCTTAAACGTTTGCCTACAAGGCCCGCCTCGCGCGGGCCTTGTCGTTTTCGCCGTTTACCAATCGAGGGTGATGCGGCTGCGAAAATCACGCGTCTGGCCGGTGACCGGATCGGCAAACCGCACGCCCTGGGCCAGCAATTTGAGCGGGTTGGCGTAGTCGTCCACGGCGTCCTTGAGTACGTCGGGGTAGAACGGGTCATTGCAGATACTCGCCCCCAGCGCGGTCATGTGCACGCGCAACTGGTGCTTCTTGCCGGTGACCGGGAACAGGCCGTAACGCCATAGCTCGCCGTTTTTTTCACGAACCTCCACCGCGGTTTCGGTGTTGCTGACACCGGGACCTTCCTGCATGCGAAAGAACGGTTCACCGTCCACCAAACGACTTTTGTGCACCAAGGGAAAGGTGAGATCCGGCAGCGCGGGCGCGATGGCTTCGTAAAACTTATCGATCCTGCGCGTAGGAAACAGCTGCTGATACGCCGCGCGGCTGTGGGGATTGGCCGAAAACAGCACCAGCCCCGCCGTGTGCCGGTCGATGCGGTGCAGGGGCACCAGCGACGGGTTATCCAGGCGACGAATCAGACGGCGCAGCAGCGTTTGTTCGACGTATTCACCGGCCGGAGTCACGGGCAGGAAATGCGGTTTGTCGGCCACCACCAAGTGTTCGTCGGCATACAGAATGGTTTCCTCCACAGGGATGACCTTTTCATTCGGCACCTCGCGGAAGTAGTAGATGCACAAGCCTTCCTTGTAGGGCAGGCCCTGGTCGATGGGGCTGCCATCGATGTCCAGCACGCGACCGCGAGCGATGCGGTCCAGCCAGTGGTCGCGGCTGATCGCGGGGAAGTGCGCGCACAGGCAGTCAAGCACCGTGGCCCAAGGGCCGGGTGGCAGATACAAGGTGCTGGCCTGGTGCTGGGACGCGGAAAAACCGGAAGTGGACATGACGACGCTCGAAGCCTGGGAAAACCGGCGGGCATTATCCCGCATGGAGCGGGATCGAGCCTAGGGCGGATCTCAGGCCTTGGCCAATTCGGCGCGCAGGATCGGCGAGGCGCTGGCGGCCTCGGTGAATTCCTTGAGCCAACGCAGGACGTCCACCGCCTCCCAGCGCCCCGGATCGTAGAGTGCGTAGAGCAGGCCCTGATAACCCACCACATCCAACTGCTTGTGATAGCCGGCGCGCTGGAACAACGCTTCGATTTCGGCAAAGCAGGTATTGAAATGCACTTTGTTGAACGGCGTCTTGCCTTCCGTGACCAGGCCGTCCAGGCGCAGCTCGTTCACCGCATCACGCACGATGTCGGCGGACATGCGATTGACGCTGCTTTTCAGTTGTTCAACATTCACCACGGGCGTTCCCTCTATTCAATCGCTGTACAAACATACAGTAACTTAATATTTGGAAACTCGCCATCGCCTGAACGTCAGAGAAGGAAGGCGACCACCTGTCCGGTGTCGAAGGGCCAGTCCAGCTCCGCCCCCGTATCCACCCTTCGAAGCACCGGAATCCGCGGGCCGTAGACCTCGGTGAGGTCATCGGGATCGGTGATATCCACTAATTCAACCTGCAACCCATGTTCGACGAGCGGCATGATTTCGGCTTCGGCAATCTCACACAGGTGGCAACCCAGGGTGCCGAACAGCTGGCATTCAGGACGCATGACGGAAGGCCTGATCAGAATAAGGTGGGTCATTCTAAGCCCGCCTGCCGACGGTGGCGAGTTGCGCATTGTTGGCGGTGAGCGAGCGTTTGTGATGAGCCCGCTCACCACAAAAAAACGCTGCATATCATTAAAAAGCTGACCCACGTCACCATGGCCTATAACTGATTCAGCCATTCTCGCGGCTTTTTGTCCGCTTACCCTGCAACGGAGAGGTTTGTGTTCGCCAACCTGCTGATCATTCTGGCGTCATCCCTGGTGGTGATTGCCCTGTTTCGCCGGCTGCGGCTGCCGCCCGTGCTGGGCTATCTGTGCGTGGGCCTGGCCGTGGGGCCCACCGCGCTCGATTGGGTCAACGACAGCGAAGAGCTGCCGGACCTCGCTGAGCTGGGCGTGGTGTTTCTGCTGTTTTCCCTGGGCCTGGAATTTTCCCTGACCAAAATGCTTGCCCTTCGCCATGTAGTGTTCGGCCTGGGCAGCCTGCAGGTACTGGGTTGCGGCGTGCTGCTGGGGGCGACCTTGATGGCGCTGGGGGTAGCGCCGGGCATTGCGCTGTTGCTCGGCGCGGGGCTGGCGCTGTCGTCCACGGCCATTGTCAGTAAGGAGCTGAGCAGTCTTGGCGAAATTTTCAGCAGTCATGGCCAGAATGCGATTGGTGTGCTGCTGTTTCAGGACGTGGTCGCGGTACTGCTGCTGACCCTGGTGCCGGTGTTCGCCGGCAGCAGTGACCAGGCCTGGTACGTGGCGTTGCCGTTGACCCTGGGCAAGACCGTGGTGTTGTTCTTCGGCCTGCTGCTCGCCAGCCGTTGGCTGCTGCCGCGTCTGTTCCATGAAGTGGCCGCGTCGCACTCGGCGGAGCTGTTCGTATTGCTGGCCTTGGTGATCGTGCTGCTGACCGCCTGGCTGACTCACCTGCTCGGCCTCTCCCCTGCCCTCGGTGCGTTCCTGGCCGGGATGCTGTTGGGCGAAAGCCATTACCGCCATCAGATCGAAGCGGATATTCGACCGTTTCGCGACATCCTGCTGGGCTTGTTTTTTGTCAGCATCGGCATGCTCATCGACCTGCAGCTGTTCGTCAGCCACAGCCTGCTGATCCTCGGCATGACCCTTACGCTGATGCTGATCAAGGGCTGTGTGGTGGCCGTGCTGGTCAAACTGCGCGGCAGCGATGTGGAAACCGCCTGGCGCAGCGGCCTGGCCCTGGCCCAGGGCGGTGAATTCTGCTTCGCCCTGATGGCGCAGATGCAACAGAGCCAATTGATCCCGCAGCAATTCAACGGCCTGCTGCTCGCCGCGACATTCTGCTCGATGCTCCTGACCCCTTTGCTGCTGCGCGCCGCCCCGGCGATAGCCCTGCGCCTGCACCGCAAACCCAATCAACAGGTGCAACTGGAGACCATCACCGCGCTCAATGCGCAGCTGCGCAACCATGCCGTGATCTGCGGTTACGGCCGTGTCGGCCAATCCATCGGGCGCTTTCTGCGGCGCGAGCAACAGGCATTCATCGCGCTGGATGACGACCCGGAACGGGTGCAGGAAGTGGCGACCGAAGACAGCAGCGTGCACTACGGCGACTGCCGGCGCGGTGCCCTGCTCAGCGCCGTGGGCGTGGAGCGCGCGCGATTGGTGGTGATAGCCGTGGATAACAGTGATGTCGCGCTGGTAGTACTCAAAGAGGCGCGCCGCATCAACGCCCAGGTGCCGATCCTGGTGCGCACCCGCGACGATAGCCAGTGGGCCGAACTGAAGGCCGCGGGCGCCACTGAAGTGGTGCCCGAGCTATTGGAGTCGAGCCTGATGCTGGCCGCCCACGCCTTGCTCCTGCTGGGCCTGCCGGACCAACAAGTGCAGGCGCGGGTCGACGAAGTCCGACAGAACCGCTATCGCCTGCTGCACGGTTTTCACGCGCCGCCCAGCGACAACGATGAGGCGCCGATCAATCCTGACTGACCGCGCCGATCTTGTGGATCGACAAGTCCGCGCCGTAGTACTCCTGCTCCTGGCTCAGCCGCAACCCGTGCACGCGCTTGATCGTGCCATACACCACCAGCCCGCCGCCGAACGCCACGGCCACACCGAGGGCGGTGCCGATCAACTGGCTGATCAGGCTCACGCCGCCCAATCCGCCAAGAACCGTCTGACCAAAGAGCCCGCAGGCAATGCCGCCCCATACGCCGCACAGGCCGTGCAGCGGCCACACGCCCAGCACATCGTCGATCTTCCAGCGATCCTGGGCGGCGATAAAGCACCACACGAACAAACCACCGGCCACCACGCCGGTGACCAATGCGCCTACCGGGTGCATCAGGTCGGAACCGGCGCAGATCGCCACCAAACCGGCCAGTGGCCCGTTATGCAAAAAACCGGGGTCGTTGCGACCGATCACCAGCGCGGCGACGGTGCCGCCCACCATAGCCATCAGCGAGTTGACCGCCACCAGGCCGCTGACGCCGTCCAGGGTCTGGGCGCTCATCACGTTGAAGCCGAACCAGCCGACGATCAGGATCCACGAACCCAATGCCAGGAACGGAATGCTCGACGGCGCGAACGCCACCAGCCGCCCCTCGCGGTAGCGACCGTTGCGCGGCCCCAGCAGCAACACCGCCGCAAGCGCCAGCCAGCCGCCCGTGGCGTGCACCACCACCGAGCCGGCGAAGTCGTGGAAACTGGCACCGAAAGAGGCCAGCAACCAGGCCTGCAGGCCGAAATTGCCGTTCCAGACAAGCCCCTCGAAAAACGGATAGATAAAAGCCACGATCAACGCGGTGGCGCACAACTGCGGCGCGAACCTGGCCCGCTCGGCAATGCCCCCGGAGATGATCGCCGGAATCGCCGCGGCAAACGTCAGCAGAAAAAAGAACTTCACCAGGCCGTAGCCATGATCGGCACTGATCACCGCCGCCGGTTGCAGGAAGCTCACACCGTAGGAGATCCAATAGCCTATAAAGAAATACGCCAGGGTCGAGATGGCGAAATCGCTGAGGATTTTCGACAGCGCGTTGACCTGGTTTTTCTGCCGCACCGTACCGACTTCCAGGAAGGCGAAGCCGGCGTGCATGGCCAGGACCATGACCGCGCCGATCAGGATAAACAGGGTGTTGGAGCTATGGACCAGGGTGTCCACCGCACGTTGCAGATTGTCCATGGAAATTGGCAGGCCTGTAGTCAGGGCAAAAAGCACCAAAGCGGTTCAAGCCAGAGGTTCGCGCACTAAATTGGCACCACCGGCACCACCCCTCTGAAGGGAGCGTGAACCGCTTTAGCGCAGCGAACAGCACAGCAGGCCATTGCCGACAGGGTTTTTCCGCGAGTTAGAGTGTTTTAGGGTAAGGTTTTTCGAGGTTTGCGCCTCGCCCGCCCGTCTTCAGTGCGGGCCCGGAGCCTGCGCACCAAGGCAAAGCAAAAGCTGTACCAGACAATTGCACTGAACCTTCACCGACGCCGGTGACTCGAAACCACACGCACCGCTCAGCCAATCACGGAGATACCCATGGCCAGAACCACTGCAAAGACTGCTCAAGAAATACTGATGGCGGATTTTCAAACCCTGGTCAGCGACACCGAGAAGTTGCTGGACGACACCGCAATCCTCGCCGGCGACCAGGCCGATGAACTGCGCAGCAAGATTCATGAGAGCCTGCTCAAGGCCCGCGAAACCCTGCAACTGACCGAAGACTCCCTACGCGAGCGCGGCCAGGCGGCGGTGACGGCGACTGAAGATTACGTACAGGCCAACCCCTGGCAGTCGATCGGCATCGCTGCAGGTGTAGGCTTTCTGATCGGCCTGCTGGCTACAAGGCGCTAAATTATGTCTATCGGCGAAAACGGCTCGTCTACGGGCGCAAGTTCTACCTCACGACGCCTGGGCGCGGCCGTTCTGGGCTTGCTGCACAGCCACGTCGAACTGTTCGGCATCGAGTTGCAGGAGCAGAAAGCCCGCACCGTCAGCCTGCTGTTGTTTGCGGGCCTGGCCCTGGTGTTTGCGCTGTTGCTGCTGGTGGGGTTGTCGACCCTTGTGATGATTCTGGTGTGGGACACCGGCTATCGTCTGACCGGTATCATCTGCCTCTGCGTGTTCTACAGCCTGGCCGCAGCCTTCTGTGGCGTGCGCCTGAAAGCGGCGGTGTTCGATGAGTCCACGCCGTTCCATGCCACCCTCGAAGAGTTGGCCAATGACCGGGAGCGCCTGCTGCCATGAGCCTGACTGAAGTTCCGCAATCCACCACACGGCGGGAAATGCGCAAGGCGTTGATTCGCCTGCGCATGGAGATGCACCGCCAGGAAATCCGCCACGAGTCCCATCAACTCCTGGCGCCGCTGCACAAGATGCGCGACATGCGGCATAACTGGCAGGACAACCTGGGCATCAAGCACGCGCCGCTGTGGGGCATGGCGGCGGTGACGCTGATGGGTTTCTTCACCGGCAAGGGCGCCAAGGGCGGCAGTATCAGCAGCGTGACACGCCTGGTGCGATTGGGGGCCGGGTTAATCCCTCTGATCAAATTGGCCATGCAGGGCCGCTCGCGCAAACCCTGAGCCGCACCCGCCCGTGCTGGCTGCATTCTTGCTAACAGAATCGGCCCGGCCCTCGTTTTAGAGGGCCGGGCCTTTTTTCGCCGACGCTTCTAAGGAGGCCCCGTGATCGACGGGCAACCGCTCGCCTGTTTCCAGCCTTTCATCGACACCGCCACCGGCCGCATCGCCGGCGTGGAAGCCCTCGGCCGCCTGCGCCTGGCGGATGGTCGCCTGCAGTCGGTGGGCCCGCTGTTCGCCGATCCGCGCACGCCGGGTGTGGCCTTGCGGCGCCTTGACCGACAACTGCGCGACAACGCCCTGAGCCGCCTGCATGAAGCGCCTGAGGACTGGTTCCTGAGCCTGAATATCTCGCCGCGCTGGATCAATCGCCTGCGTGCCGGCCAGCCGCTGCCGAGCTTGAAACAGATCCACAGCCACGGCGTCGACCCACAACGCATCGTGTTCGAGATCACCGAACTGGGTGGCGACATTCAGCGCCTGACGGAGGTGGTGGCGCGTTATCGCGAGGCGGGCGCGCGCATTGCCATCGATGACTTCGGCGCCGGCTATTCCCAGCTCGACCGGGTACTGGCGTTGCAGCCGGACATTCTCAAGCTGGACATGCGCCTGTTCCAGGAAGCCGCACGCGGCGGACCGAGCAGCGAGGTGGTACGGGCACTGGCGCAAATGGCGGAAAAGACCGGTTGCTGGATCATCGCCGAAGGTGTGGAGACCGAAGCGCAGTTGAGCTTTGCCCTGGAGTGCGGTGCCCGTTACGTACAGGGTTACCTGTTCGCCCAGGCGCAGCTGGACTGGTTTGCCGCCGACGCTTTCGTGCCACGTTTTGCGCAACTGCGCGGCGCCTACGTCAAGCAGAAACTGGCGGAGCGCGCGCGCATCATGCAGTTGCGCCAGCAAATGGCCGAGTTGATGAATATTCTGCAGCACTGGGCCCTGGCCGAGGCGCCGCTGAGTCAATTACCGCAATTGCCGGCGTTCCCGTGGTTGCTGCGCTTTTATCAGTGCGATCCTCATGGCACCCAGCTGACGCCCAACTTCGAGTGGCGCCAGGACGCCTGGCAGGCCGACAGCCGCTACCTGGGCCACAACTGGTCGTGGCGCCCGTACTTTTACCATTTGCTCGCCGAGGGCTGGGAGGAGCGCCGCCTGACGCTGTCTTCGACCTACCGCGATGCCACCACCAACCAGTACTGCCTCACCGCCGGACAATTCTTCGATAACGGTCAGCGCTTGCTGTTAATCGATATCGACGCCGCCGGCCTGTAGATTTTCGCTTGCCCCGCCACAGAGGAACCGGGAAGCTGGGGGGGTCATTCACCGCACGGAGAGTACCCGCCTTGGATTGGCCTACCCTGCTGACCCGCGAACGTCTTGGAAAACCACTGCACAGCCCGGAAGAGTTGGGCCGCAGCCCGTTTCACAAAGACCACGACCGCATTATTTTCTCCGGCGCGTTTCGCCGCCTGGGCCGCAAGACCCAAGTACACCCCGTATCGAGCAACGATCACATCCACACCCGGCTGACGCACTCACTGGAAGTCAGCTGCGTCGGCCGCTCCCTGGGCATGCGCGTCGGCGAAACCTTGCGCAGCGCCCTGCCCGACTGGTGCGACCCCAGCGATCTGGGCATGGTGGTGCAGTCGGCCTGCCTGGCCCATGACATCGGCAACCCGCCGTTCGGGCATTCCGGCGAAGATGCGATTCGCCACTGGTTCCAGCAGGCCGCCGGACGCGGCTGGCTGGATGACATGAGCAGCGCCGAGCGCAATGACTTCCTCAATTTTGAAGGCAACGCCCAAGGCTTTCGCGTGCTCACTCAATTGGAATATCACCAGTTCGACGGCGGCACGCGCCTGACATATGCCACCTTGGGCACTTACCTCAAATACCCCTGGACCGCCCGCCACGCCGATTCCCTGGGCTACAAGAAACACAAGTTCGGCTGCTACCAGAGCGAACTGCCGATTCTGGAGCAAATCGCCCACAAACTTGGCCTGCCGCAATTGGAAGAGCAACGGTGGGCGCGTCACCCGCTGGTCTATCTGATGGAGGCTGCGGACGACATCTGCTACGCCTTGATCGACCTTGAAGACGGCCTGGAAATGGATTTGCTGGAGTACGCCGAAGTCGAGTCGCTGCTGCTCGATCTGGTGGGCGACGACCTGCCTCAGACTTATCGTCAATTGGGGCCGCTGGACTCTCGCCGGCGCAAACTGGCGATCCTGCGCGGCAAGGCCATTGAGCACCTGACCAACGCCGCGGCGCGAGCATTTGTCGAACAGCAGGATGCGTTGCTGGCCGGCACCCTGCCCGGCGATCTGGTCGAACATATGCACGGTCCGGCCAAACGCTGCGTGCTGGATGCCAAAGACATGGCGCGCAAGAAGATCTTCCAGGACAAGCGCAAGACATTGCACGAGATCGGCGCCTACACCACTCTGGAAATTCTCCTGAATGCGTTCTGCGGCGCGGCACTCGAGCAACATGGCGGGCGCACGCCGTCGTTCAAGAACCGGCGCATTCTCGACCTGCTGGGCAATAACGCCCCGAATCCGGCGTGGTCGCTGCACACTTCGTTCCTGCGCATGATCGACTTTATTGCCGGCATGACCGACAGCTATGCCACCGAGATGGCGCGAGAAATGACCGGGCGTTCGAGCCCTCAATAATCATGCCCCACCAAGCCGCCTGCTCCCCGACCAGAATCTGCCTACGACGGGAACAGAGCGGCCTGATCGAATTCGCACAGCCCCTCGAAGAATAATCGCTCACGCTTCGGGCATATTGTTACCAACTGTTCCTACATGCCCCCCTTCGACGCTCGACTCATCGTGTACTTTTTATGCCCAGTCACTCTCTTAGCATCCTGTTGGTGGAGGACCATCCCTTTCAATTGATCGCCGCCCAGTGTTTGCTGCGCAGTTTCGGCTTCGAACGGCTGACCCCGGCCGAAAACGCCGCCCAGGCGATCCATTTGATGACGCTGGCCGAAAAGCCCTTCGATATTTTGCTGTGCGACCAATGCCTGCCTGACCTGCCGGGCCTCGAGCTGATTGAAATCGCCAGCCAGCAGCGCCTGATCAGCGCCGCGATCCTGCTCAGCGGACTGCCCGCAACAGAACTGGCAACGTTGTACGACCAGGCTCGACAGCGCGGCCTGCCGTTACTGGGCTACTTGCCAAAACCGTTGAACAAGGACGAACTTACACATTTAATCAAGGCCCTGCCAAAGTTATAAATGTAGGACTAAAAACATATAAACCCGTGGAAAATTTTCCGCAGCGCAGCCTTGAAACACCTGGCGCCAAGATTTCGCCTGGCGATCTACGAAATCCGCTTATCTCCCTTCACCAAGCCTGAGCAACCGGTAGGCCTTTACCTTTTTTAATGTAGGAATTTTCCTGTTTTATATCTAGCCACCCCAGGCTTCATGCTCCTCGCTCCGCTTCTGAGCTAATGTGCCCGCTTTATTTGCACCTGCATGGAAATGTAATCATGAACACAGTTTTTATTATTGATGACCATCCGGTTATAAGGCTTGCCATCCGAATGTTGTTGGAACATGAGGGCTACAAAGTAGTGGGCGAAACGGACAACGGATGCGATGCCATACAAATGGTCCGCGAATGCTTGCCGGACCTTATCATCCTGGATATCAGCATTCCGAAGCTCGATGGCCTTGAAGTGCTGTGCCGTTTCAACGCCATGAATACCTCGATGAAGACCCTGGTACTCACGGCCCAGTCGCCCACACTGTTCGCTACCCGCTGCATGCGCTCCGGCGCCGATGGGTATGTCTGCAAGGAAGGCGACCTGAGCGAATTGCTCAGTGCCATCCGCGCCGTATTGTCGGGCTACAACTACTTCCCCAGTCAAGCCTTGAACGGCAATGGCGCGGATGCCGAAGTATCCAAGGAACTTGAACTGTTCAAAGCGGTAAATGATCGGGAGCTGATGGTATTGCAACTTTTTGCACAAGGCCGCACCAACAAGGAAATTGCCAAAGGCATGTTCCTCAGCAATAAAACAGTAAGCACTTATAAGAAAAGGCTGATGCAGAAACTTCAAGCCAAGTCCTTGGTAGAACTTATCGAGATGGCAAAACGAAACGCGTTAGTGTGAGAAGACGGATGCCCAGGCGTATAAAGGACTATCTGATTATATTGAGTGCCGGTCTGTGCTTCAGCATTGCCGTGCCTGCTGCCCCTCCAACCGGCCCGGAATACTTCAACTTACTGAGTCGTGCAGGCTCGGTACAACTGGAAACCCACCTGGACAAGGCCCAGCGCCAGTGGCTGCAGAACAAACGCGAACTGGTGCTGGGCACATCGGCCCCTGACTACCCGCCCTTTGATCTCACCTCCAGCGGACGCGACTATGAAGGCCTCACCGCCGATTACGCCGGGCTGCTGGCCAAGGCACTGGGCCTGCCGATCAAAGTGGTGCGCTACCCCACTCGAGAGGCGGCCATCCGCGCCCTTGAAACCGGCGACGTCGACCTCCTGGGCTCTTCCAACGGTTTCGAAGCTGCAAATCCCAATCTCAGTCTGTCGGAACCCTACGCCGTGGATCAGCCCGTACTGGTGACCCGCGAGGGCGAAACCCGCAGCCTCAGCGACGGCCTGGCGGGAATGCGCCTGGCCCTGGTGTATCACTACCTGCCCCTGGGCGAAGTCGAGAAGCTGTACCCCAACGCAATCATCCGCGCCTACCCGTCCTACCAGAACGCCTTGAATGCCGTGGCATTCGAACAGGCCGACGTGTTCCTCGGCGACACTATCTCCACCCATTACATGATCAACAAGGGCTACCTGAAAAACGTCCACATGGCCAATTTCGGCAAACACGAAGCCTACGGTTTCAGCTTTGCCATTGCCCAGCACCAGCACATTCTGCTGAGCATCGTCGACGCTGCGCTGATGGCGGTGCCCACCAGCGAACGAGAAACCATCGCCAAGCGCTGGAGCGCCGGCAGCGATATCCTGCTGACCGACAAGAAGTTGCAACTGACCTCGCGCGAAGAACGCTGGCTGCAGGAAAACCCGGTGGTCAAGGTGATCGTGAACGAAACCTTCGCGCCCCTGACATTCTTCGATGCCGAGGGTAATTTTCGCGGTATCACCGCCGACCTGCTGGAACTGATTCGCCTGCGCACCGGGCTGCGCTTCGAGGTCCAGCGCGGGCGTGACGTTAACGAGATGATCGAGCAGGTCGAATCCGGTAACGCCGACATCATCGGCGCTATCGCCCCCAGCGCCGAACGCGAGGACCAACTGAACTTCAGCCGCCCCTATCTGGAAAACTCCTACGTTATGTTGACGCGCAAGGAGGAGAACGCCCCTATGGGACTGGAGGAAATGTCGGGCAAGCGGGTGGCGGTGACCCAAGGCAGCCCGCCGATAAAATTCCTGCGCGAGCACTTTCCGCAGATTCGATTGGTTGAAACCGGGGATACCTTCAAGGCCACTGAGTTGCTGGTTCAAGGACACGTCGATGGCGCCGTGAATACGCTGGTGGTCGCCAACTATTCCCTCTCCTCGTCCATGTTCCAGGACAAGGTTCAAACCAGCTTCAGCATAGGCACGACGCCCGCAGCGTTTGCCCTGGCGACCTCACGCGGCGCCACCGAACTCAGTTCGATTCTCGACAAGGCCCTGCTGAGCATCGCTCCTGATGAGCTGGGCGTGATCAACAGCCGCTGGCGAGGCTATACCGCCGCGTCCGACAGCTACTGGCGCAACTACCATGAACTGATCGCCCGCATCATTATCGGCACCGGCCTGCTGCTGTTGATTTCGCTGACCTGGAACGCCTACATGCGGCGCCAGATCAGGCATCGCAAAATGGCCGAGCGTGCGCTTAATGACCAGTTCGAATTCATGCGCGCGCTGGTTAACGAAACGCCGCATCCGATCTACGTACGTGACCGCAAGGGCTTGTTGCAGACATGCAACGACAGCTACCTGCAGGTATTCGACGTCAAGCGCGAGGACGTGATCGGCAAGAGCGCGGTGCAGATCAGTACCGCTCTAGCGCAGGAAGCGGCGCAATACCATGCCGACTACCAGCGCGTCGTGGCCGAAGGCAACCCGCTGATCCTGGATCGCACCCTGCACATCCGCGGTAAAAAACTCACGATTTATCACTGGATCCTGCCCTATCGCGACTCCGACGGCGAAGTCCAGGGCATCATCGGCGGCTGGATCGACATCAGCGAGCGACGCCAATTATTCGATGAGCTGCGCGCCGCCAAGGAGCGCGCCGATGAAGCCAACCGCGCCAAGAGCACATTCCTGGCCACCATGAGCCATGAAATCCGCACCCCGATGAACGCCGTGATCGGTATGCTCGAGCTCACACTCAAGCGCGCGGACCAGGGCCACCTGGATCGCCCGGCCATCGAAGTGGCCTACAACTCGGCCAAGGACCTGCTGGAACTGATCGGCGATATTCTCGACATTGCACGAATTGAATCCGGTCGCCTGAGCCTGGCCCCGGAGCGCGTGAACCTGCGGGACGTCATCGAGTCGGTGGTGCGCGTCTTCGATGGCCTGGCGCGTCAGAAAACCCTGAGTCTGCTGCTGGAATTCAAGCCTGACCTGGATAACACCGAAGTGCTGATCGACCCGCTGCGCTTCAAGCAGGTGCTGTCGAACCTGATCAGCAACGCAATCAAGTTCACCGAGCGTGGCCAGGTCAAGATCAAGGTGGAGGTACTGCCGACCGACCTGGCACAGCAGGTCGAGATGAAACTGGTGGTGGAAGACACCGGCATCGGAATCAGTCGCGAAGATCAGTTGCGCCTCTTCGAGCCCTTTGCCCAGGCGGACAACTCCGGGCAACTGGCCAGGAGCGGCGCAGGCCTGGGGCTGGTGATCTGCCGCAGCCTGTGCGCCATGATGGGTGGGCAACTGAGCCTGAGCAGTGTGCCGATGGTGGGCACCCAGGTGCATATAAACCTGAAGATGACGCGCCTGCAGCCGGAACTGGCGGTGGAAGAGCACAAGCCACAGAGGCCCTCGACCGCGCCGGTACTCAATGTGCTGGTAGTGGACGATCACCCGGCGAACCGCCTGTTGATGTGCCAGCAACTGGGCTACCTGGGGCATCAGTTCAGCGCTGCGCAGAACGGCGCAGCCGGCTTCCAGGCCTGGCGCCAGGAGCATTTCGACCTGGTGATCGCCGACTGCAACATGCCGATCATGAATGGTTATGAACTCAGTCGTTCCATCCGCGAATACGAGCAGCGCGAACAACTGCCTCCCTGCGTGGTACTGGGCTTTACCGCCAACGCCCAGCCCGAAGAGAAGCAACGCTGCACCCAGGCCGGCATGAACGACTGCCTGTTCAAGCCCATCAGCCTGACGGCGCTGGAACGGCAACTGGCGAAGATCCGCCCCCGTCATGCCGAGCAGCTCATCGACTTGGGCAATTTCGACGCCCTGACCGGCGGCGACCCGCTCCTGAGCCGCCGCCTGCTGGAAGAGCTGCTCAACAGCAGTCGTCAGGATCGCCAGGAACTGCTTGCCCTGACGAGCGCGCAGGCCCCCTACAAAGACATCATCGAACAGGCCCACAAAATCAAGGGCGCCGCGCGCATTGTCCAAGCCCGCGCCTTGGCGGCACAGTGCGAAGCCCTCGAACAGGCCTGCGGCCGGGGCGATGACCGGCCGTTGGTTGACGCGGGCGCAAAAGCCCTGGAAAAGCTGATGCTGGAGCTGGAAAGAATGCTGCAGGTGCAGCTCCACGAGTTGGACAACCCTTAACGGGCGGACGCTCCCAACGAATCAGCAGTCGGTCAAGCGCAGAAAGATCGCCGCCAGTTGCTCGATGCCCTGCTGGTCCTGCTCGGTAAAGCGGGCCAGCCTGGGGCTGTCGAGGTCGAGGACGCCGATCAACTGGCCGTTCTTGACCAGCGGCACCACCAGCTCGCTATTGGAAGCACTGTCACAGGCAATATGCCCAGGGAAGGCATGCACATCGTCGACGCGCTGGGTTTGCCGCGACGCGGCGGCCGCACCGCACACCCCCCGGCCAAACGGGATACGCACACAGGCGATCTGCCCCTGGAAGGGGCCCAGCACCAGTTCTTCATCACGGTTCAGGTAAAAGCCGGCCCAGTTCAAGTCGTCCAGTTGGTGAAACAGGAACGCAGAGAACTGAGCGCTGTTGGCGATGAAGTCGCGTTCATCGGCCAACAGCGACTCCAGCTGCGCGCAGAGCATGGCGTAGCCATCGAGGCCGGTTCCGGCATTTTGCAAATCGATCATGATTGACGCTCCAGCAATTTGAGGCCCACCCAATAACGGGCGAATTGATACGCGCAACGTCCGTTGCGGTTGCCGCGCCCGGTAGCCCAGCGCACGGCGAGAATATCGAGTGCTTCATCCCGCTGCCATTGCAACCCGGCCTTGCCCGCCAGCTCGCCGATCCAGTGTTCCACCACGTCCAGGAAGTGTTCCTGGGTGAACGGATAGAACGACAGCCACAAGCCAAACCGGTCGGACAAGGCAATCTTGTCTTCCACGGCTTCGCTGGGGTGCAGTTCGCCGTCGACCCGCGCCCAATTGTCGTTGTCGCTCTGGTTCTCCGGCACCAGGTGGCGGCGGTTGGAGGTGGCATACAGCAGCACATTTTCCGGCGCCTGTTCCAGGGAGCCATCCAGCACACTCTTGAGCACGCGGTAGTCGCTTTCACCGGCCTCGAACGACAGATCATCACAAAACAGGATAAAGCGCTGCGGCAGCTTGAGCAGTTGCTCGACCACGCGGGGCAGGTCGGCCAGGTGGTCACGTTCGATTTCGATCAGGCGCAAACCGGCCGCGGCATGCTGGGCCAGCAAGGCGCGCACCATGGACGACTTGCCGGTGCCGCGCGAACCCCACAACAGCGCATGGTTGGCGGGCAGGCCATCGAGAAACTGCTGAGTGTTGCGGGCCAGTTGCTCACGTTGCTTGTCGACGCCGATCAGGTCGGACAAACGCATGTCCAGGCTGACCTCCAGCGGCAACAGGAACCCCGCGCGGCCTTCGCGCTGCCAGCGCGCGGCCAGGCAGTGCGTCCAGTCGATAGGCTGGCGAGGCGCTGGCAACAGGGGTTCGAGGCGGGCAAGTACGGCGTCGGCCCGCTCAAGAAAGGCGTTCAATCGAGAATCCACGATTATTCCTCTGGCAAGTTTTTGCAAAAGATGGCGTATTGGCAACCCTGCGACGGTCCGCAAAAGGCTGCGTATAAAACGATTCATGCCGGGCAGGCCAGAGCCTGTGGATGTTCAGCTATGCTTGCCGGGCGAAGGGAAACGTGAAGTGGTTCAACACTCGATGGATATCAAGTTCGCCCACCGCTTGTCTTATAAACAAGCCCGATTGACTGTGCTGGTCGGTTTCGTCTTGGGAACCTTGCTCAGTCTGATCCAAATCGGCATTGATTATGCCAGTGAAGACGCATCCATCAACCGTGAAATACGTTCGCTGATCGAAATCAGCCATAACCCGGCCTCACGCATTGCCTACAACATTGACGCCGAGCTGGCGCAGGAATTGACCCTGGGCCTGCTGCACTCCCCCGCCATCATCCGTGCGCAGTTGATCGACAACAATGGCCTGGTGCTGGCGGACGTCGGCCGGCCACGCAGCGAAAGCACGTACCGCACCGTGAGCGACCTGCTGTTTGGCGCCAACCGCCAGTTCGAAGACCGCCTGTACTTAAGCCACATGCCCAACGATGCCCTGGGGGTGCTGCGCCTGGACGTGGACACCTACGCCTTCGGCAGCCGTTTCCTGCGACGGGCCGAGATCACCCTGCTCAACGGCTTTGTACGCAGCCTGCTGCTGACCGGGATCCTGCTGGGCCTGTTCTACGTGATGCTGACCCAGCCGTTGGTTCGGATCATTCGCGAGTTGAGCGAGCGCAGGCATACCCGCGTGGACTGCCCGCCCGGGCACGAAAACGACGAGATCGGCGTTCTGGTCAGCGTGGCCAACCAACAATTTGAAACCATGCAGACCGAGATCCAGCAGCGCCGCCACGCCGAAGACCGCCTGACGGAATATCTGGGTCAGTTGGAAGACATCGTTTCCGCCCGCACCCTTGAGCTCAAAGCCAGTAACCAGCGCTTGAGCCAGTCCAACGACGAGTTGGAGGCGGCCAAGATGAATGCACTGGGCATGGCCCAGGCCCGTGCGGCCTTCCTGGCGAACATGAGCCATGAAATCCGTACCCCGCTCAACGGTCTGCTGGGGATGATCGCGCTGTCTCTGGACAGCACCCTGAACGCCGAGCAGCGCCAGCAGCTCTCCATCGCCCATGACTCGGGCAAAGTGCTGGTGGAGTTGCTCAACGATATCCTCGACCTGTCCAAGTTCGATGCCGGCCAGCTGGAATTGGAGCGCATCCCGTTCGACCTGGGCGCGCTGGTGGAGGACACCGCCAACCTGTTATCGCAGAACGCCGCGCCGAGCGTGGAGCTGACCTGCCTGATCGACCCTCTGTTTCCGTCCCAAGTGCTGGGCGACCCGACGCGTGTGCGGCAAATCGTCAGCAACCTGCTGTCCAACGCGCTCAAGTTCACGCGCTTTGGTCGCGTGGATGTGCGGCTGAGCAGCTGCGACGCCAAGGTGCGCATCGAAGTCTGCGACACCGGTATCGGTATCGCACAGGAAGCGCAGGTAAAAATTTTCCAACCGTTCACCCAGGCCGGCGCCGGCATTACCCGTCAGTTCGGTGGCACGGGCCTGGGCCTGGCCCTCACGCGCAACCTGTGCGAAGCCATGCACGGCCGCTTGAGCATCAGTTCGGAAGTCGGCTTTGGCAGCCAATTCTGCGCCGAACTGCCTCTGCCGCCCCATTCGCCCGCCGTGCAGCCACCGCCATTGAGCGGCGAAGTCATCGCCATCACTAACGCCAGCAGTGGCCTGACAGAGTTACTGAACACCCTGTTGCCCCACTGGGGCCTGACCCCGCGCTGCTACCCTCAGGACCAGGATCTGACCGGGCAAACCCCCGACCTGCTGATCACCGACTGCCCGGAGTGCCTGTTCCGTCTGCGGCCGGGGATTACCGCGCCGATCCTGGTGGTGACGGCCTACGGCAATTTCATGCCCGGCGAAGAAGTGGCAGCCCTCGCCCCCCTGCAGCAACAGGCGCGCCCGTTGAGCCGCAACGCGCTGTATCAGATCCTGCAACGTACTTTGCGCAGCGATGGCCAGTTGATCCTTGATCCGGTCCAACTGGAGTCACCCCCGCTGGCCCACCGGGCGCGCATCCTGTTGGTGGAGGACAACCCGGTCAACCAATTGGTGGCCAAGGGGATGCTCAGCAAACTGGGATGCGAGGTGATCGTGGCCGCCCATGGGGGCGAAGCGCTTAAATGCCTGGAGCAGCAGACCTTCGACATGGTGTTGATGGACTGCAATATGCCGGTGATGAATGGCTACGAAGCCAGCCGACAGATTCGTAGCAGCGGGCGCTGGCCGGACCTGCCGATTGTTGCCCTGACGGCCAATGCCATGTCCGAAGAGCGTGAGCGTTGTCGGGCCGCCGGGATGAGCGACTACCTGGCAAAGCCGTTCCGTCGCGAAGAGCTCAACGCGCTGCTGGACCTATGGGTGCCGATGACGAACCCTCTCTGAGCTGCCCAATCAACTGGTCCAGGCCATCGCGCAGGGCATCCGCCTGGTTCAGGTCGATGCCGCTGTCACACAACAGGCGTGCTTTGAGGCGGTGCGTATGGTCGCGCAGTTGCACGCCGGCTTCGCTCAAACTCAGGTGCACTTCGCGCTCATCCCCGACGCTGCGCCGACGCTGCACCCAGGCCCGTTGTTCAAGGCGCTTGAGCAAGGGCGTGAGCGTGCCGGAGTCGAGCATCAGGCGTTCGCCCAGGCTCTTGACCGTGGGATGCGCCGGCGGGAGGGCGTGCCACTCCCACAACACCAGCATCACCAGGTACTGCGGGTAGGTGAGGCCCAATGAATCGAGCATCGGTTTATAGGCACGGGTCACCGCCCGCGAGGCGGCATACAGTTTGAAACACAGCTGGTTGTCCAGGGCCAGTGATACGGCCGGCAGCTCGGTCATTTGAGCAAGGCTTCGATCTCCGGGGCCAGGTCCTGCGGCTTGGTCGTCGGGCCGAAGCGCTTGACGACCTGACCCTCGCGACCGATCAGGAACTTGGTGAAATTCCACTTGATGCCCTTGGAACCGAGCAGTCCCGGCGCCTGGTTTTTCAACTGCACGAATAACGGGTGGGCATCGCTACCGTTGACATCGATTTTTTTGAACAGCGGGAAGCTGACGCCGTAATTCAACTCGCAGAATTCGGAAATCGCGCCTTCATCGCCCGGCTCCTGCTTGCCGAACTGGTTGCAAGGGAAGCCCAGCACCACCAGCCCCTGGTCCTTGTACTGCTGCCACAGTTGCTCAAGCCCCTTGTACTGAGGCGTGAAGCCGCATTTGCTGGCGGTATTGACCACCAGCACGGCCTTGCCGGCGAAATCGGCCAAGGTCTTTTGCTCACCCTTGATAGTCGTGCAGGGGATGCTCAGCAGGTTGTCGCTCATGGCAGTGCCTCGGATTATTAAAGTTGAAGGTTTTAAAGTAGCGAGCAATTCAATTGCACACAATTTAATTGAGCGCACTGATCATGTCCCATCAGGCCGGATCATGGGGCGCGAACAACGCGCCCGCTCACTTCAACGGGGCACCAGGTCCAGGCACACCGAGTTGATGCAATAACGCAAGCCTGTCGGCGGCGGGCCGTCCGGGAACACATGGCCCAGGTGCGCGTCGCACTTGGCGCAGGTGACTTCGGTGCGGATCATGCCGTGGCTGACGTCACGGATCTCGACCATCGCGCTGTCGGCGATCGGCTCATAGAAGCTGGGCCAGCCACAGCCGGAGTCAAACTTGGCCTTGGAATCGAACAGCGGTGCATTGCAGCAAATGCAGTGGTACACGCCGTCCGTTTTGGTGCCGTTGTACTTGCCGCTGAAAGGTCGCTCGGTACCCTTGAGCCGGCATACGTTGTACTGCTCCGGATCCAGCATCGCTTTCCATTCTTCAACGGTTTTCTGCAACTTTTCCATCGGTACACCTCGGTAACTGAAAAACCCTGATCTGTGTCTTTTCCGTGGATCAGGCGGCACGTATGATTGCGCCTCTTCAAAACGCCAGTCTGGCACCCGCGCTACCGGCATTCAAACGTATTTCCGGGTGCGGACCTCGCAGCCTTCACAGTACGGTAGTGCCCGCGCCGTCTGGATCGTTCATTTTCAGGATCACATCGCCATGCAGGTCAGCAAATCGAACAAGCTCGCCAACGTCTGCTATGACATTCGCGGCCCAGTGCTCAAGCACGCCAAGCGCCTGGAAGAGGAAGGTCATCGCATCCTCAAGCTGAACATCGGCAACCCGGCGCCGTTTGGTTTCGAAGCGCCGGACGAAATCCTCCAGGACGTGATCCGCAACCTGCCCACCGCCCAAGGCTACAGCGACTCCAAGGGCCTGTTCAGCGCACGCAAGGCGGTGATGCAGTACTACCAGCAAAAGCAGGTGGAAGGCGTCGGCATCGAAGACATCTACCTGGGCAACGGTGTGTCCGAACTGATCGTGATGTCCATGCAGGCCCTGCTCAACAATGGCGACGAAGTACTGGTGCCGGCGCCTGACTACCCGCTGTGGACCGCCGCAGTAACCCTGGCCGGCGGCAACCCGGTGCATTACCTGTGCGACGAAGGCGCCGATTGGTTTCCTGACCTGGCGGACATCAAGGCCAGGATCACGCCGAACACCAAGGCGCTGGTGATCATCAACCCGAACAACCCCACCGGCGCCGTGTATTCGAAGGAAGTGCTGCTGGGCATGCTCGAACTGGCGCGCCAGCACAACCTGGTGGTGTTCTCCGACGAAATCTACGACAAGATCCTGTACGACGACGCCGTGCATGTGTGCACCGCGTCCCTGGCGCCGGACCTGCTGTGCCTGACCTTCAACGGCCTGTCCAAGTCCTACCGCGTGGCGGGTTTCCGTTCCGGGTGGATTGCCATTTCCGGCCCCAAGCACAACGCCCAGAGCTATATCGAAGGCATCGACATGCTGGCCAATATGCGTCTGTGTGCCAACGTGCCAAGCCAGCATGCGATCCAGACCGCCCTGGGGGGCTACCAGAGCATCAACGACCTGGTGTTGCCGCAAGGCCGTCTGCTGGAGCAACGCAACCGTACCTGGGAGTTGCTCAACGACATTCCGGGCGTGAGCTGCGTCAAGCCGATGGGCGCGTTGTACGCCTTCCCTCGTATCGATCCAAAGGTCTGCCCGATCCTTAACGACGAGAAGTTCGTGCTCGACCTGTTGCTGTCGGAAAAGCTGCTGGTGGTGCAGGGCACGGCGTTCAACTGGCCGTGGCCGGATCACTTTCGCGTGGTGACCTTGCCGCGCGTGGATGACCTGGAAATGGCCATTGGTCGTATCGGCAGCTTCCTGAAGTCCTATCGCCAGTAACGAATATGCCGCCGTGCGACTTCCATTCAGTCGTACGGCGAGCATCTGGCAACACTTCTATATCGATTGCCCTGCTGCGCACTGCCCCAGCCTCGCGCTTGCCGCTATCCCCCTACAATTACAGGGCCGCAAGGCAAAAGAAGGTCGATATCGGGCGATGTTCCATGTGGGAAATTCCCTTCAAGGGTCTACATTCAGGCTGTAGGACACAGTTTGAAATAGTCGCTCGGTTGAATCACCCTATGCCGCACCTTATATACCCCGCAGTACGCAACATATTAAGCATGAGGAGAACTCTACAACCATGATGCGCATCCTGCTGTTCTTGGCCACTAACCTGGCGGTCGTACTGATTGCCAGCGTCACCCTGAGCCTTTTCGGCTTCAACGGGTTCATGGCGGCCAATGGGGTTGACCTGAACCTCAATCAGCTGCTGGTTTTCTGTGCGGTCTTTGGTTTTGCCGGCTCGCTGTTCTCGCTGTTCATCTCCAAATGGATGGCGAAGATGAGCACCAGCACCCAGATCATCACCCAGCCCCGCACCCGGCACGAGCAATGGTTGCTGCAGACCGTCGAGCAGTTGTCCCGCGAGGCGGGCATCAAGATGCCCGAAGTCGGGATTTTCCCGGCGTATGAGGCCAATGCCTTTGCGACCGGCTGGAACAAGAACGACGCGCTCGTGGCCGTCAGCCAGGGCATGCTCGAACGCTTCTCGTACGATGAAGTGAAGGCCGTGCTGGCGCATGAGATTGGCCACGTGGCCAACGGCGACATGGTCACCCTGGCGCTGGTACAGGGCGTGGTGAACACCTTCGTGATGTTCTTTGCGCGGATCATCGGCAACTTTGTCGACAAGGTGATCTTCAAAAACGAAGAGGGCCGCGGCATCGCCTACTTCGTGGCGACCATTTTCGCTGAAGTGGTGCTGGGCTTCCTGGCCAGCGCGATCGTGATGTGGTTCTCGCGCAAACGCGAGTTCCGCGCGGACGAAGCCGGTGCGCGCCTTGCCGGTACGGGGGCGATGATCGCGGCGCTGCAACACCTGCGCTCCGAGCAGGGCCTGCCGGTGCATATGCCGGACAGCCTGACCGCCTTTGGTATCAATGGCGGCATCAAGCAGGGCCTGGCTCGCATGTTCATGAGCCACCCACCGTTGGAGGAGCGTATCGACGCACTGCGCCGTCGCGGCTGAGGTCAACGGGCGACACGTACAAGGGGCGATCTGATCGCCCCTTTTTTGCGGGCGCGATTTATATCCTGGTCAGCCGGTAGGCACGTTCGTCCAGGCGCGTGACACCGTCCTGCACGAACTTCCAGCTCTCGTCGAGGATGTCGCGCTCTTCCAGCACATCCACCGTCCAATGCGAGCCCAGCAACACCTGCACCTCGTCATGGGCCACGGCAAACGGCGGCCCGGCCTTGAGTGCCTGATCGTAATCCAGGGTGATCAACAGGCCCTCACAGCCAGGGCGCAGCACCTGGTTCAAGTGCTCGGTATAGCGCGCCCGTAGCAACGGCGGTAAAGCGATCAACGCGGCACGGTCGTACAGCGCTGTGCAATCGGCCAATGCCTCGGCGTCCAACGCAAAGAAATCCCCGCACCACACCTCGATCGAGCTGGCCCGATAAACCGTGAACTCACCGTGCCGTGCCATTCGCGGCTGCAGGCCCTGCTCACCGAAGAAGGCCTGCACGGCCTGCTCCGACAGCTCCACCCCAAGCACACGATGACCCAGGCTGGCCAGCCATATCAGGTCCAGGCTTTTGCCGCACAGCGGCACCAACACCTGCGCACCGTGAGCCAGACCCAGTGAGGGCCAGTGCCGCTGCAAGTAAGGGTTGACCTCGGCCAGGTGAAAGCCGATCTGATTGCGCGCCCAACGGTCAAGCCAGAATTCAGGTTCCATGACTCCCCCCGAAAAGTCGATCAAATGGAGCTAAAACTTATATTAGATTTAGATCAATGATCTGATTAAAGATGGGCCCATGTTAACGCTCAGGACCCCTTTTATGCTCCCCAGCCTGTTTATCTCCCACGGTTCGCCCATGCTGGCCCTGCAGCCCGGCGCCTCCGGGCCGGCGCTGCGGCAATTGGCGGCGCACCTGCCAAGGCCAACAGCGATTGTGGTGGTGTCGGCGCATTGGGAAAGCCAGGAATTGCTGGTCAGTGGCAATGCAGCTCCCGAAACCTGGCACGATTTCGGCGGCTTCCCTCGCGAACTGTTCGCCGTGCAGTATCCCGCCCCCGGCGCCCCGGAGTTGGCCCACGCCATCGTCGACTTGCTCCAGGCCGACGGCCTGAGCGCGCGCATCGACAACCAGCGCCCGTTCGACCACGGTACCTGGGTGCCGCTGTCGCTGATGTACCCGGCGGCGGATATTCCGGTGGTGCAGGTGTCGCTGCCCAGTCGCATGGGCCCCGCCCTGCAAACCCGCGTGGGCCGTGCCCTTGCCGACCTGCGAAAACAGCACGTGCTGCTGATCGGCTCCGGCAGCATCACCCACAACCTGGGTGAGCTGGACTGGCACGCCGGGCCGGAAAGCATAGAGCCCTGGGCTCGCGCGTTCCGCGACTGGATCGTGGAAAAGCTCGTGGCAGATGACGAAGCCGCGCTGCACGATTATCGCCTGCGGGCACCGCACGCCGTACGCAACCATCCCAGCGATGAGCACCTGCTGCCCTTGTACTTCGCACGCGGGGCCGGCGGCGCGTTCAGTGTGGCCCACCAGGGCTTTACGATGGGCGCGCTGGGCATGGACATCTACCGCTTCGACTGAGCGCAAAACCCAGGCAAAAAAAATCCCCGAACCGGTCGGGGATTTTTTTTGTGCGATCAATCAACCCAGGGGGCGGATCAATCTTCGCGGTAGCGACGCAGCTTCAGCTGCTTACCGGCAACGCGTGTGTCTTTGAGCTTGGTCAGCAGTTTTTCCAGACCGTCTTCCGGCAGCTCCACCAGGGAGAAGCTGTCGCGGACCTGGATACGACCGATGGCTTCACGTGCCAGACCACCCTCGTTGAGGATAGCGCCCAGCAGGTTCTTGGCAGCGATACCATCGCGCGCGCCCAGGGCGGTACGGCAACGGGCACGACCTTCAGCCAATGGAACCGGAGCGCGACGCTCACGATCACCACGGTCTGGACGGTCGCCGGAACGCTCTGGACGATCACCGCGTGGCGCGCTGTTCGGTACCAGTGGACGTTCTTTCTCGATGGCTGCCAGGGTCAGGGCCTGACCGTTGGTCGCTTTGCGCAGCAGCGCAGCGGCCAGGGCACGTGGAGTGCAACCGATATCGGCGGTCAGGCGATCCAGCAGGTCGCCGTGGGTCGATTCAGCGTCAGCCACCAGGGGGGCCAGGCTGTTGGTCAGTTTCTTGATGCGGGCATCGAGAACGGCCTGGGCATCCGGCAGGCGGACTTCTGCAACTTTCTGACCGGTGACGCGTTCGATCACCTGCAGCATGCGGCGCTCACGTGGCGTCACCAGCAGCAGTGCGCGACCTTCGCGACCGGCGCGGCCGGTACGGCCGATACGGTGAACGTAGGACTCGGGGTCGTAAGGCATGTCAACGTTGAACACGTGGGTGATACGTGGAACGTCGAGGCCACGGGCGGCAACGTCAGTCGCCACAACGATGTCCAGACGGCCATCCTTGAGGGAGTCGATCACGCGCTCACGCTGGTTCTGGGCAATGTCGCCGTTCAGCGCAGCGGCCTTGTAGCCTTTGGCTTCCAGGGCGCTGGCCAGGTCCAGGGTCGCTTGCTTGGTGCGCACGAACATGATCAGGGCATCGAAGTCTTCGACTTCCAGCAGGCTCAATACCGCCGAGGTCTTCTGGTCAGCGTGAACCAACAGGTGAGCCTGTTCGATCGCGGTCACGGTCTGAGTCTTGGTCTGGATCTTCACGTGCTCCGGATCGCGCAGGTGGCGTTCGGCAATGGCACGGATCGACTGTGGCAGGGTGGCCGAGAACAGTACGGTCTGACGGGTCGCCGGCAAGGACTTGAAGATGACTTCCAGGTCATCCATGAAGCCCAGCTTCAACATTTCGTCAGCTTCGTCGAGCACCAGGTGGTTTACGGTCGACAGGACTTTCTCGTCGCGACGCAGGTGGTCGCACAGACGGCCTGGAGTGGCGACAACAATCTGCGCGCCGTTGCGGATGGCCTTGAGCTGCGGGCCCATCGGCGCACCGCCGTAGACGGCCACGACAGTAACGCCCGGCATTTGCTTGGCGTAGGTTTCAAAAGCGGTTGCTACTTGCAGCGCCAACTCGCGGGTTGGCGCCAGGATCAGGGCTTGCGGTTCGCGCTTGGCAGGATCGATGCAGTGCAGGATAGGCAGGGCGAACGCGGCGGTTTTACCGGTACCGGTTTGCGCCTGGCCGATCATGTCCTTGCCGGCCATGATGATCGGGATCGATTGCTGCTGGATAGCCGAAGGTTCTTCGTAGCCGGTCGCTGCGACGGCTGCAAGAATGTTCGGGTTAAGATTAAAAGCGGCGAAGCCGCCGGTTTCCTGGGTCATGGGTCTGCCTCTGAGTGCATCCGCAAAGACCCATGCTCCAAAGCTGCGCATGCCGTGTTGAGACTCAAGAGTCGCCCTGGCTGCTTTGTCGGCGGGGATTTGCGAAAACGAATGAATGAAAAAGATTCGTCAAGGAAGAGTCCGCTGTGCGGACGTGCAGCCGAAGCTGACTTCGGGGAATTGCGCTACCTAAACGCGGCCTGCTTAAAGGCCGGCGCGCACTATACCGGAAATACCTGAAAAAGGGAGCTTTTTTTATCGCCGGGCGCCGATAAAGCGCGTTGCGCCAGAGCTTTTTCAACGCCAGGCCAGGGGCTTGGTTTTTCAAAGGCCCGGCCCCGCTGGTCAAGGCGCTTAAACGGTTCACCTATCCTGCACGTTCGTTAGGTCCGAAACCTGCTCGCGCACCGCACCGTTAAGTCATCGGGCCTGTCGGCTTTAAGGCACGCTCAGGTGGCCGGGCGAATCGCCTTGATCAACGGCTGCAACGAGTAACCCAGTCGCGGCGCCAGCGCTTCGGCGCGGCCCGCGAGCGCCTGCATGTCCAACGTTTGATCCAGATCCGATGGCACCAACAGGATCACGTTGCCCTCCTTCACCGGCAATTCCCAGTAGTGGCGGTGGTACAAGCCGCGCAGCAACGCCGCGCCCAATGGCTTGCCATCGTCGGTGGCCCATTGGTTGATGACCAGCCAGCCGCCGGGGTTGAGCTTCTTCTGGCAGTTTTCCAGGAACGCCCAGGCCAAGTGCCCAACGCCGGGGCCGACATCCGTGTACAGGTCGACGAAAATCAGATCGGCCGTTTCCGCGCTTTCCAGCAACTGCAGGGCATCGCCGATGCGAATATACAGACGCGGATCGTCGTCCAGCCCCATGTACTCGATGGCCAGCCGTGGTACATCCGGGCGCAGTTCGATGGCCTCCACGTCTTCCAGCGGCAGGAACTTGAGGCACGCCTGGGTCAGCGTACCGGCACCCAGGCCGAGGAACAGCGCGCTCTCCGGCTGCTCGTGGCACAAAGCGCCAATCAGCATGGCGCGGGTGTAGTCGTATTCCAGCCAGCTTGGGTCGGCAGTGAACACACAGCTCTGCTCAATGGCCTCGCCGAATTCGAGAAACCGGTAATCGGCCACTTCGAGCACACGGATCATGCCGAAGTCATCATGGACCTCGGCCAGCACGCGCTCGACACGCTCCTCTGTCATCACTGCTCCTAAAGGGTTTACCGTAAGGCAAAGGCGCGATTGTCGGCCAACCGGCGGCAGCAGGTCACGCACTAATTGCTGATAACATTGGCGCCCGACCGTCAATCAGCCAATCGAGTTCAAGATGAGCCAACCGTGGAGCCCCGAGAGCTGGCGCGCCCTGCCGATCCAGCAACAACCCCACTACCCGGACGCCGCGCACCTGTTGCAGGTGGAGCAGAGCCTGGCCAGCTACCCGCCGCTGGTGTTTGCCGGGGAAGCCCGCGAGTTGCGCCGCCAGTTTGCCGAAGTGACCCAGGGCCGGGCTTTTCTGCTGCAGGGTGGCGACTGCGCCGAAAGTTTCGCCGAGTTCTCCGCCGCAAAAATCCGCGACACCTTCAAGGTGCTGCTGCAGATGGCCATCGTGATGACCTTTGCCGCCGGGTGCCCGGTGGTGAAAGTCGGACGCATGGCCGGCCAATTCGCCAAGCCACGCTCCGCCAATGATGAAACCATCGACGGCATCACCCTGCCCGCCTACCGCGGCGACATCGTCAACGGCATCGGCTTCGACGAAAAAAGCCGCGTGCCCGATCCGGACCGCCTGCTGCAGTCCTACCACCAGTCCACCGCCACCCTCAACCTGCTGCGCGCGTTCGCCCAGGGCGGCTTTGCCGATTTGCACCAGGTGCATAAATGGAACCTGGACTTCATTGCCAACTCGGCGCTGGCCGACAAATACAGCCAACTGGCCGACCGCATCGACGAAACCCTGGCTTTCATGCGTGCCTGCGGCATGGACAGTTCGCCGCAACTGCGCGAAACCAGCTTCTTCACCGCCCACGAAGCGTTGCTGCTCAATTATGAACAGGCCTTCGTACGCCGGGACAGCCTGACCAACGACTATTACGACTGCTCGGCCCATATGCTGTGGATCGGCGACCGCACCCGCCAATTGGACGGCGCCCATGTCGAATTCCTGCGCGGGGTGAACAACCCGATCGGGGTCAAGGTCGGCCCAAGCATGGACCCGGACGATCTGATCCGCCTGATCGACATCCTCAACCCGGACAACGACCCCGGCCGCCTCAACCTCATCGCCCGCATGGGCGCCGGCAAGGTCGGCGACCACCTCCCCAACCTGATCCGCGCCGTGCAGCGCGAGGGCAAGCAGGTGCTGTGGAGTTCCGACCCGATGCACGGCAATACGATCAAGGCCAGCAGCGGCTACAAGACTCGGGATTTTGCGCAGATCCTGGCGGAGGTGAAAGCGTTCTTCCAGGTGCATCAGGCCGAGGGCACCTATGCCGGCGGGATCCATATCGAGATGACCGGGCAGAACGTCACCGAATGCATCGGCGGCGCCCGGCCGATCACCGAGGATGGCTTGTCAGACCGCTACCACACCCACTGCGACCCACGGATGAATGCCGATCAATCGCTGGAACTGGCGTTCCTGATTGCCGAGACGTTGAAGCAGGTCAAACGCTGAGACTGGGCCGACGCCCTCGTGGGCAAGCCCACTCCCACAGGGAATGCAGGGTTCGATGCAAAGCATTCCCTGTGGGAGCCGGGCTTGCCCGCGATAAGGCCCTAACGGCCAACATCCAAGCCGATCATCGCGCCGCGCAATCGATCGGCACTGGGCCTTTGGCAATTGAGCTGTATCTGCTGCAACCCCAGCCAGTCGGCCATCTGGCGCAAATTCACGGCCAACGCTTGCATCCCTTCCTCGTCCAGGCCCGGCTCTTCTTCATGCACCGCATGCACCGCCAGGCGCGAGTGGGTGCGTTCGGCGCGCAGGTCAACCCGCGCGGCGATGCGTTCATTGTGCAGGAACGGCAGCACGTAATAGCCGTACACCCGCTTGTGTTCCGGGGTGTAGATCTCCAGCCGGTAGCGGAAATCAAATAGACGCTCAGTGCGGCTGCGCTCCCAGATCAGTGAATCGAACGGCGACAGCAAGGCACTGGCCAGCACTTTGCGCGGCACGGTTGGGGTTGGCAGGCAGTACGCCGGTTGCTTCCAGCCATGCACCCGACAACTGAGCAACTGGCCCGCCTCCACCAGCTCGGCGAGGCGAGTGCGGCTGTCGGCGGGATCCAGTCGAAAGTAATCGCGCAGGTCTTTTTCGGTGCCCACGCCCAAAGCGGTGGCGCTGTGCAACAACAGCGCGCGCTGAGCCTCGGCTTCGCTTACGCGGATGCGCAGGATATCGCTGGGGATGACCCGCTCCGGCAAATCGTACAGACGCTCGAAGCCACGTCGACCGGCCACAGTGACCAGGCCTGCCGCGAACAGCCATTCCAGCGCGTGCTTCTCGTCACTCCAGTCCCACCACGGCCCGGCGCGCTCTGCTCGGGTCGACAGGCTGCCCGCGCCAAGCGCGCCCTGTTGCTCCACGGTCTTCAGCACGCGCTGGATCACCGCCTGTTGTTCACGACCGAAACGCGCCATCTGCGCATAAATGCCCTGCCCCTGCTGCGCCCGCGCCATGCGCCAGCGCATCAATGGGTACAGCGCCATCGGCAGCAACGAGGCTTCATGCCCCCAGTACTCGAACAACGAACGCCGCCGCCCCTGACTCCAGGCCGCTTGTTCGAGAATCGACGGGGAATAGCTGCCCAGGCGCGAAAACAGCGGCAGGTAATGGGCACGCACCAACGCGTTGACCGAGTCGATCTGCAGTACCCCCAGACGCTCGATCAAGCGGTTTACATGAGCGGCCTTGATCAGCGCCGGCGGCTGCCGCCCGGCGAAGCCTTGGGCCGCCAACACCAGGCGGCGCGCTTGCTTGAGTGAAAAACACGGGTCGGCGGGCATGTCAGTCTCCATCGGGCCTCGCCGCCTACCCTACTGCATCCATGGCTATTTTCGCAGCGGGTCCTGCCAAAAATGCTGATGACGCTCGCGCTCAACGTCAGCGCGGTTGAGACCAAGGTCCTTCAATGCGTCGTCGCTCAAAGTGGCCAGCAACTGACGCTCCTGATGCAATGCCTGCCACCGGCTCACGACCTGAAACAGCCCGGCAAACGGGCGCTTCGCCAACAGCACAAAACCTTTCTGACCTTTCATCCTGTCACCCTCCCTTGGGGATGACGCCAGTGTGTGCGCGGGGCTATGATCAATCCAACGAATGTTTCTTATGCAACACATCTCCGAGATTGATCAATTGTCCGGCTACCCAAGTATCGATACAGACGTACTGCGCACCTTCGTGGCCATTGCCGATCATGGCGGTTTTACCCGCGCCGGTGAGTCGGTCAACCGCACTCAGTCGGCGGTAAGCATGCAGATGAAGCGCCTGGAGGAAGATGTGCTGCAGCGCAAGCTGTTTGAGCGCGAGGGTCGCCAGGTGCGATTGACGCCGGAGGGCCAGGTGTTGCTGGGGTATGCGCGGCGTATCCTCAAGCTGCACAGCGAAGTGTTCAACACCTTGCGTGAGCCGCATATGGTCGGGCTGGTGCGCATCGGCACGCCTGACGACTACGTGATGCGCTTCCTGCCGGGTATTCTCAAGCCATTTTCCAAGGCGTATCCGTTGATCCAGATCGAGATGCATTGTGAGTCGTCAGCGGTGCTGATGCAGCGACGGGATCTGGCGTTAACCGTGGTCAGCCGCGAGCCGGGCAACGAACTCGGCGAGCTGCTGCGTACCGAGCGCATGGTGTGGGCCGCGTCCCCGTGCTTTTGCGCGGACGAACACGACGCGCTGCCACTGGCGGTGTCCGGCAACGATTGCGTCTATACCCAATGGACCCGCACCGCGCTGGAGGCGGCCGGACGGGACTATCGCCTGGCCTATCACAGCACCAACGTCGCGGCGATCCAGGCGGTGGTCAACGCCGGGCTGGCGGTGATGATCTGCATGGAAAGCCTGGTGACCGAGGAGTTGCGCGTGCTCGGCAGCGACGAAGGCTTCCCGCCGCTGCCGTCGATGAACCTGCATTTGTTGCGCAACGCAACGATGACCTCGCCGATCACCGAGTGCCTGGCCGATTACATCCGTGAAGGCTTCAGACTTTGAACATCAACATCACCGCACACGCCACCAGAAAGCCGCAGAACAAGCCGCGCAGCAGCCGTTCCGGCATCGCATGGGCGACTTTCACGCCCCAGCTGATGCTGAGCAACCCGCCGATGGCCAGCGGCATACCGATCATCCAATCCACTTCGTGATGCCAGGCATAGGTCACCAGGGTCACGCTGGTGCTGGGCAGCGCGAGCGCGAGCGACAAGCCTTGCGCGACTACCTGGGTCGTGCCGAACACGCTGGTCAATACGGGTGTGGCGACGACCGCGCCGCCGACCCCGAACAAACCACCCATGGAACCGGACGCCGCACCCAACACGCCCAGCCACGGCCAGCTGTAGCGCATGTGCGCCGTAGGCGGCGCGTTGCGTGTGAACATGCGCAGCACGTTGTAAGCCGACAGCACCAGCAAAAACGCGATAAAGCCAATGCGCATCGCCCCGGCATCCAGACCAACCGCCCAGATCGATCCCAGCCAGGCGAAGATAAACCCCATCACGCCCAACGGTAAGGCGTGGCGCAATTCGATACGGTTGCGTTGATGATAGCGCCACAGCGCCAGCATCACGTTGGGCACCACCATGACCAGCGCCGTGCCCTGGGCAATCTGTTGATCCAGGCCGAACAGCACGCCCAGCACCGGGATAGCAATCAGCCCACCACCAATGCCAAACAGCCCGCCGACCGTGCCGAGGGCCGCGCCCAATACCAGGTAAATCGCTACATCCAACACCGTGTGTGACTCCGCATACCCCAAGACCTTGCATGCTACGCAGTCGTGCCTGGCGCGGAAACGCACAGCAACGCACAATGGCTATGCCGATCTCGCACAAGCAGCCGCCATGAATCCCAATACCCTGACCGATCAACTGAGTCTTTTCCTGGATGTGCTGGAGACCGGCAGTTTTTCCGCCGCCGCGCGTCGCCATCCGATCACGCCGTCGGCAGTGGCCCGACGTATCGACAGCCTGGAAAATTCGGTTGGCAGTCGCCTGTTCCAACGCAGCACCCACGCGGTGGTGCCGACCCCGGCGGGCATGGCGTTTGCCGAGCGCGCGCGGCGGATTGTCAGCGAGCTGCAACTGGCGAGAGCCGAAGCGGTGTCCCTGAGTCACGCGCCGGAAGGCCTGATTCGGGTGGACGCGCCGGCAGCCTTCGGTCGACGTCACCTGGCGCCGGTGATCGCCGACTTTCTCAACGTGTACCCCGGACTGGATGTGCACCTGCATCTGATCGACAGCTTCGTGGACATGCAGGGCGCACATCTGGGCAAAGTCGACCTGGTGCTGCGCGCCGGCCATATCGTCGATACGCGGCTGATCGCCACTCCTTTGGCCAGTATCGTGCGCATCGCCTGCGCCAGCCCGGCGTACCTGAAAAGTCGCGGCACGCCGACCCACCCTCGTGAATTGAGCGACCACGACGGCCTGGACTGGGATGGCCTGGCACCGATGTTCGCCTGGCGCTTCGAACTCGACGGGCGCCGTGCCACTTACCGCCCGCAGCGTATCCGCATGAGTGCCAACAACGCAGAGGCTCTGCTTTGCGGCGCGTTGGCCGGATTAGGTATCGCTCACCTGCCGACCTGGCTGGCCAGTGAATATCTGGTGCGCGGCGAACTGTTGCCCTTGTTCTGCCAGGAAGGCCTGCCCAACCCGGAAACCACCGGGATCTACGCGCTGCGCCTGGAACAGCAGCCCAATGCGCGCAGTCGTTTGTTGCTTGAATACCTCAAGTCACGTTTCAGCCCGGTGCCGCCCTGGGACCTGGCGCTGCAAAGCGGGCTGATCTGAACGGCGGGTCAGAATTACCTGGCGCATTAAAGATTTGCCCGCTAGATTCAAAATCAGACCTATTTTTTAAGGCACCACCCATGAGCAAAAATCCCGCACCCTGCGAATCCTTGATGCTGGACAACCAGTTGTGCTTCGCGCTGCACTCCACCTCGCTGCTGATGACCAAGGTCTACAAACCGTTGCTGCAAGCGCTTGGCCTGACCTATCCGCAGTACCTGGCCATGATGGTGTTGTGGGAAGAAGATGGGTTGACCGTCGGCGAAATCAGCAGCCGTCTGCTGACCGATCCGGGGTCTCTGACCCCCCTGCTCAAACGCCTGGAAGTAGAAGGCCTGCTCAGCCGTACCCGCAGTCGTGAAGATGAACGCGTAGTGGTGGTGGAGCTTACCGACGCCGGCCGCGCCTTGCAGGATAAGGCCATGGGCATTCCTCAGTGCATTCTTGGCGCCAGTGGTCTGGAGCTTGAGCAATTGCGCAAGCTACAGGCTGACTTGCTGGCATTACGCGGCAACCTGCAGAACGCGATCTGAACACCGCCACACCCAGGTGAGCGTGGGCTTGCGACCCCGTTAGCCTGGGGTCCGCCAGCCCGCCTGTCACTGACACACCGTCATCGGGCATAAGCCCTCTCCTACCCCCGGTTTGCAGTGCCTCAAAAAATAGTTGTGAATTTATCTTGCGCACTAAACATTAGCGCTATACATTTGCTCACACCAACTACTTAGCGCACAAACTTTTAGCGCTAAACAAATCAAGGGCTTTACCATGCAAACACTCTATACCGCAGTAGCCACCGCCACCGGCGGCCGTGATGGTCGTGCTGTTTCCAGCGACAACATTCTCGATGTCAAACTTTCTACCCCCAAAGAATTGGGCGGTGCCGGTGGCCAGGCCACTAACCCTGAACAATTGTTTGCCGCCGGTTATTCGGCTTGCTTCATCGGCGCGTTGAAGTTCGTCGCCGGCCAGACCAAGCGCAAGGTCCCGGACAACGCGGCAATCACTGCCCACGTGGGCATCGGCCAGATCCCCGGCGGTTTCGGCCTGGACATCGATCTGCATATCAGCCTGCCCGGCCTGGCCCAGGATGACGCGCAAAGCCTGGTCGACGCGGCTCACCAGGTCTGCCCGTACTCCAACGCCACCCGTGGCAACGTTGATGTACGTCTGCACGTAACCGTCTGATCACCTCTGCCGCCCAAGGAGAAGCACATGAACAACATTGGTAAAGCGCTCACCGGCACCCTGCTCGCCCTGTCCATCGGCAACGCATTTGCCGCAACCGGCGATGTGGAACACAGCACCCAGGCCTTTCTGGATGCGTTGAACAGCGGCACCGGCAAGCCGATCGAACAACTGACGCCCAAGGAAGCCCGCGCGGTGCTGACCGGAGCTCAGGCCGGGGTTAAGCTGACGCTGCCCGAGGCGGACGTGAGCCACAAAACCATCCAGGTCGACGGCCAGCCGCTGGACCTGACCATCGTGCGTCCGGCCGGGGTCAAGGGCACATTGCCGGTGTTTATGTTCTTCCACGGTGGCGGCTGGGTGCTGGGGGATTATCCGACCCATGAGCGCCTGGTACGCGACCTGGTGGCAGGTTCGGGAGCCGCGGCGGTGTTCGTCAACTACACACCGTCACCCGAAGCGCATTACCCGGTGGCGATCAATCAGGCCTACGGGGCCACGAAGTGGGTGGCCGAGCACGGCAAGGAAATTAATGTCGACGGCAAGCGCCTGGCAGTGGCGGGCAACAGTGTCGGCGGCAACATGGCTGCAGTGGTCAGCCTGATGGCCAAAGACAAGGGCACGCCGGCGATCAAGTTCCAACTGCTGTTGTGGCCGGTGACGGATGCCAACTTCGAGACGGCTTCGTACAACCAATACGCCGAAGGGTACTTTCTCACCAGGAACATGATGAAGTGGTTCTGGGACAACTACACCACCGACCCTAAACAGCGCGCCGAGATCTACGCCTCACCGCTGCGCGCCACCACCGCACAACTTAAAGGCCTGCCGCCGGCCATGGTGCAGACCGCCAGCGCCGACGTGCTGCGCGACGAGGGCGAGGCCTATGCCCGTAAGTTGGATGAAGCCGGCGTACCGGTGACGGCTGTGCGCTACAACGGCATGATCCACGATTACGGGTTGCTCAACGTAGTCAGCCAGGTGCCGGCGGTGCGTTCGGCACTGCTGCAGGCGTCGGATGAGCTTAAGCAACACCTGAAGTAATCAAGCAGCGCCCACGAAAAAGCCCGACGCTAGGTCGGGCTTTTTTTCGTATCGGCACAGCCAGAATTACTTCTTGGCGCGACCTTTGTACGAACCACCTTCGCGGGTGTCGATTTCGATCAGGTCGTCGATTTCGATGAAATCGGCCACTTGCAGTTCGGTGCCGTTGCTCAGTTTGGCAGGCTTCATCACCTTGCCGGAAGTGTCGCCACGGGCGGAACCTTCGGTGTAGGCAACCTTACGCACGATAGTGGTCGGCAGCTCTACGGAAACCAGGCGCTCTTCGAAGAAAATCGCTTCGCAGACGTCTTCCATGCCTTCTTCGATGAACGGCAGAACGGCTTCGATATCTTCAGCGTTCAGCTCGTACATGGTGTAGTCGGTGGTGTCCATGAACGTGTAGGTGTCGCCGCTGATGAAGGACAGGGTCGCTTCTTTGCGGTCGAGGATCACGTCGTCCAGTTTGTCGTCGGCGCTGTAGACGATCTCGGTCTTGTAACCGGTCAGCAGGTTCTTCAGCTTGGTCTTCATGATTGCGCTGTTACGACCAGACTTGGTGAACTCAGCTTTCTGAACCAGCCAAGGGTCGTTTTCGAGACGGATCACTGTACCGGGTTTCAGTTCTTTACCAGTTTTCATTACGTATATCCGAAATTTGGATGGGATTTACAAAAATCAAGGTCGCGTATCATATCCAACTTTCATAAAACTGTACCAGCGCCGTCGCAAGATCGGTCTGCAACCCCTGTTCCAGACACCATGTTTGGGCGTGTTGGCTCACCTCCGGCCAATGTTCCAGCAGCATTTTCCACGCTTGAGCCATATCGGCCTCCGTGTTCCAGGCTTGCCAAAGCCCGATCAACGCCGCCCTTGCCGCCGCCGATAAGGCGGCGGTGTACAGCTCAAGGAAGGCATCGAGCTTATCGAGGTGAATGTCTTCGTCCTGACGGTAGATGTGCCACAGCAGCGGGCGCCCGGCCCATTGGGCGCGCACGAACGAGTCTTCGCCGCGTACGGCGTTGAAGTCGCAGCACCACAACAGGCGGTCATATTGCTCCTGGCGCACGAACGCAATGACCTGCACGGTCAGTGATCCGCGCTGCTGGATGTCGCCCGCTGTCAGACGGTCCAGGCCCAGCCAGCGCTGCACATCGCCAAGAATGCGCCCCTCGGGAACCAACAGATGAGTAGCACGCCCGTCCGTCGATAACACTTCCAGCCAACTGGCCAGTCCGGCGTTTTCGTAGGCAAACAGAGAGATCAGCCGCGCACCGACTGCGGGATACACGCCGAGGGACTGTAGGAAATATTGCTGCGCACTGACATCCTGCTGAAACGCCGTACGTCGCTCCAGCAATCCCGCCTCACGCAACAGACCGCCCGTGCCGGGCCGGAACCCGGGAAAGAAGAAGTACTTCTGCACGCCCTTGAACTTCACCGACGGCAGCTTGTGACACCCTACCACCCACTCTTCGGCACTGAGGTAATCCAGGTTCATCCACAATGGCGTGCGTTCACGTGCGGCCATACCTTCCATGTAGTCAGGCGGCAACTGGCACGCGAACGCGGCGATCACCACATCCGCCGCAGGCGCGTCCACCCACTCGGCCGGCCAATGACGCACTTCGACGCCTTCCTGCCATTGCATGCCTTGCCGCACATCAATGTCCGGGCACATGCGCTCGAAGGCGCGCAGGTCATCGACCCACAAGCGCACGTCACAACGGTGCTCAACCACCAATTGCCGGGCCAGGCGCCAGGTCACGCCGATGTCGCCGTAGTTATCGACAACGCTGCAAAAAATATCCCAGCGGGCTTTCATTCCGGGCTCCATCGATCAAAGGCTCGATTGTCCGCATAAATGCGCGGATGCAGAAGGCTTGATCGCGATTATTCTGCACAGTGGCTGTGCGACAATCGCCGTCACGCCGTCAATGCCTGCCAGGAGGCCGCCATGTCTGACCGTCCGTTATCGCCGTTCAAGCTGATACTCGCCATTGCCCTCGGCCTTTGGCTGGGGTTCGTCGCCATTGCGCTGACCACCTGGCTGGCTTCACGCTACCTGTTCCCTCAAGCGTTGGCGCCCATCGCCCAGGCGGTGCAAGAGGTGGGCAAGCCCGCCGCCGCCGCGCCGCAGCCGCCCAACCCAATGTTCGAGCAGTATCAGCAGAACCTGCAGAAACAGGAACAACAGCAGGCGCTCGATCAGGCGCGTAATAACGCGCGCAATCTGTCCAACCCCAAATGCCAGTTCTGGCTGCAACAGGACCAGAACGCACCGAACGAGAAGTCCCGGGCCAATGTCCTGCAATTCTGCGATTGATGACCATGAATAAACACGCTGTCCACACACTCATTCTGGAAAAGCTCGGCGATGATCTCGACATCGCCCAACGGGCCGCGCAGACCGCGTACGAAACCGCGACCCACGAAGAAAACATCGCCGAGAACAAATACGACACGCTGGGGCTGGAGGCCTCTTACCTGGCAGCCGGGCAGGCTAAACGGGTTGAGGAAATCAAACAGGCGCTGACGCTGTGCCAGAACCTGCAACTGCGGGCATACGATGACCAGCGCGGCATAGAAGTCGGCGCGCTATTGGGCCTGGAAGATGACAACGGGCGCCAGCAGTGGCTGTTCCTGGCACCCGATGGGGCGGGGTTGAAAGTGGACGTGGTGGGCCAGCCGGTCACCGTCATTACCCCGCGCTCGCCTCTGGGCAAAAACCTGCTGGGCAAATTCGAAGGCGATGACGTGGAGATTCTGGTGGCAGGCGCTCGGCAACACTTCACGGTTACCGAGGCCAAATAACTTGAGCGCGCGCTCGAATCACCTAAGGACGCAAAGGTGATTCGAACGGCGCGCTATCGCAAAACGGCCGCCACGAGCCGGGCCAATCAGTGAACCGGCAGCTCCACACCGTCGAACAGCTCTTCCAGTTCCTGCTTGTTGTGGCACTGGATAGCCTTGGCCATGACTTCGCGGGTGAGGTGCGGGGCGAATTTTTCGATGAAATCGCACATGAACCCGCGCAGGAAGGTTCCGCGACGGAAGCCGATCTTGGTCACGCTGGACTCGAACAACTCACTGGCATCCAGCACCACCAGGTCTTTATCGAGCTGGGTGTCCACCGCCATCTTGGCGACGATGCCCACGCCCAGGCCCAGGCGCACGTAAGTCTTGATCACGTCGGCATCGGCGGCGGTAAACACCACTTTGGGCGTGAGGCCGCGATGGCTGAAGGCCTCATCGAGCTTGGAACGCCCCGTGAACCCGAACACATAGGTCACGATCGGGTATTCCGCGAGGGCTTCGAGGGTCAGCTTCGGCAGCTTGGCCAACGGGTGGCCCTGAGGCACCACCACGCAACGGTTCCAGCGGTAGCAGGGCATCATGACCAGATCGCCGAACAGCTCCAGCGCCTCGGTGGCGATGGCGAAATCGACGGTGCCGTCAGCGGCCATCTCGGCGATCTGCATCGGCGAGCCTTGATGCATGTGCAGCGCCACGTCCGGGTACTGTTTGATGAAATCGCGGATCACCGGAGGCAGCGCATAGCGCGCCTGGGTGTGGGTGGTGGCGATCGACAGGGTGCCCTTTTTCTCGTTGGAAAATTCCTGGGCGATCTGCTTGATGCTTTCGACTTTTCGCAGGATTTCGCCGGCGGTGGTGATAATGCGCTCACCGGCCGGCGTAACGCGGGTGAGATGCTTGCCGCTGCGCGCGAACACTTCGACGCCCAACTCGTCTTCGAGCAGGCGGATCTGCTTGCTGATACCGGGTTGCGAGGTGTAAAGGCTTTGAGCAGTAGCGGAAACGTTGAGGTCGTGGTGCGCCACTTCCCAGATGTAGCGCAGTTGTTGAAGCTTCATATCAATCCCTCAAAGCAGATAGACGCCACGGGTATCAGCGACGGTATATAACTATATTAAAGGTTTGGAGGATAAATCTAGAACTTTTTATCCTTTACTCCACTCACACGTCATCACTTCGTCGACGTTGCAGCGACGGCACCAGATAAACCGGTACCGTGGACAGCTGCACCACCCGCGAAGCCGTGCGCCCCAGTGGCGTGGCCGCCGCGCTGGCGCAGCTGTGACTTCCTACGATCAACAGGTCCACGGAAAGTTTACGCAGTTGGTCGAGTATCACCTCGCAAGGATCGCCCTGGATCACGCGCACCGAGCGGATCAATTGCAAATCCTGCCCCCCCTCCCCCAACTCCTCACGAAAACTGTCCAGTACCCGCTGTTCGATGGTGGCAATCATTGTGCGCAGGCCCTCACTGCGCCACTCATTCAGGCTCTGTTCATCGAGATAACTGTGCAGCACCGATTCGGCAAACAGCCCGATCGGCTCCACCACGTGAATCACATACAGATCCGCCTTGAACGTTCGCGCAAGCGCCAATGCATGTTGCATCACGTACGGCGCGTACAGACCAAGGTCCGTGGCGTACAGCATCGAACCAATCATAAAAACCTCCTGGACGGCCAGGATGGCGCAGATCAAATCAGCTTAGCAGCGCCGCATTGATTTCGACTGCTTCAGACCTGGGTTCCGACTTCGTTGCTGATGCCATGGGGCACATGCCCGGTGGCTACCACCTCCCTGGCTTTCTCACAATGACCGGCCTGGTCATCGAAAAACACATCGGCGGCAAACGCCTCAAGGAACGCGGCCTTCTCCAGGCCACCGAGAAACAGCGATTCGTCCAGCCGGATGTCCCATTCCCGCAAGGTGCGAATCACCCGCTCATGGGAAGGCGCCGAACGCGCGGTAACCAGGGCCGTACGGATCGGGCACGCCTCATCGGGAAACTCACGCTGCAGCAAATTCAACGCCGCGAGGAATCCCTTGAACGGCCCGCCGTGCAACGGCTGGCGCGCCGACTCGCGCTCGCTGGCCTGGAACGCCGCCAGCCCACCGGCCTGGTACACGCGCTCGGACTCATCGGAGAACAGCACCGCGTCACCGTCAAAGGCGATCCGCAGCTCCTCGCTGCACGCCCGCCGTGGGCCGCCCGACAAAATCGTCGCCGCCGCGAAGCCGGCATCCAGGGCACTGCGCACATCTTCAGCATGGGTGGAAAGAAACAGATGACAACCGAACGCTGCCAAATAAGGATATGGACTACGCCCTCCGGCGAAAGCGGCGCGGGAAATATCCAGGCCGTAATGCTGGATCGAGTTGAATACCCGCAGTCCGGTGTCGGCACTGTTGCGCGACACCAGCACCACCTCGACCCGGGCGCGGCCCAGGCTGGCGTTGAGGTTCAGCAGTTTCCTGACCAGCGGGAAGGCATCGCCGGGCTCGAGAATCTCTTCTTCGTGGTCGATCTGATATTTACGGTAGGTCTCCACACCTTCGGCCAGGTAAATCCTGTGGCTTTCGCCGAGGTCGAACAGCGCCCGCGATGAAATCGCCAGCACCAGCTTGTCGCCCAATCCCTTTGCCATGTGCGTCCCCCCGAATCAGCGGTTGTGCCGATCAATAAAGCTCAAGGCCTGATAGAGCGCCCGCATGCGCGGCAACTCGCACCCGGCGGCCCTGGCGGCCGATAGCGGGCGCGCATAGATCGCCGCCAGTTCCAACGGGCGTTTGTGCATATAGTCGTGATACATGCTGGGCAGGTAATCGTCCATGGTTTCGGTCATGGCGAACATCTGCCCCGCGTAGCTTGCCGGGATGTCATGGCCGCAGGCGTGGGCAGCCTGCACCACTTCGGCCATCAGCGCCTGGATCAGCTCGCGGCTCGATTCGTCGGCCATCATGGCGGTGGTGCCGGTTTTCAAGAGCACAGAGAGCCCGTTGAACGGCACGTTCCACACTAACTTATGCCAGCGCGCCTGATGCACATTGGCCATGGCCTGGGATTCGATCCCGGCCTGGTGAAACAACGCGGCACCGGCTTCGACTATTGCTGTCCGACGCCCCTCATCATTGGCTGCCGCGCCGCTGTGGTAGCCCAGATTAACCCGCCCCAACGCCTCATGCTCGACAACGCCGGGGCCGGAGCGGTGTACGCCGATGTAGCACAAGCCACCCAGCAAGTGCAGCGACGGGGGCAGGTGTTCGCGCAGGCTGTCTTCGACGTCGAGGCCGTTTTGCAGCAACACCACCTTGGCGTCCGGGGCCGCCACCTGGGCCAGGGTCGGAGCCAGCTCCAGATTCCCGGTCGACTTGGTGCCCACCAGCAACCAATCGCAGGGTGGCATATCGGCCGCACGGGCATAGGCCTGCACCGGCTGCAGGTGCAAAGTGCCATGCACCTTACTGTTCACCCGCAGGCCATGGGCGCTCACTGCGGCATATTCACTGCGCAGCAGGAAGTGCACATCGAACCCGGCGCGCGCCAGCATCAAGCCGTAGAAGCCACCGATGGCGCCGGTGCCGATGATGCCGATACGCGGCGAGTGGGGTGCAACTGCTGTCATGGCAATTCCTCAGGTAGACGGGTTAGCGCTTCATTTACGGCCTCGGTAATGGCCGCGGGTGTAAGACGTGTCTGCAATTGCCCAAGGAATCGACCCTCGCACACCACAAACAGCGCCGGCAAATGAAAGATCTGGTATCGCTCCACCGCGCCGCCATTATTCCCCGCATCCACCCAGCACACACGGTCCACCGCCAAGCGCCAGCCCGGCAATTGCTGGCGTGCCCAGCGGCAACTGGCACAACCGGCGCTGACGAATACCAGCAGCGAAACCCCTGGCAATCCCAGCAATTGCTGGTCAATATCCAGGTCGGTCAATTCCAGTTCCTTCACTATACTGCTGCCACCGCCGTCAACGGGACGGTGCTCGGAGTCCGTGTACATGGGTCGTTTTTTACCTCACCCTGATGATGTCGCTGTCGAGTTAATCCAACGTCCCTCCCCTGCCATTCCCCGCCAACGCCTGCACGCCGTCGGCCTGGGCGGTGTCGCCTGCCAGTCGCCCCGCGCCTGGCGCCAGGGCAGCGCAGTTGACTTGCATATTCCCTCACTGGGCGCCAGTGCGCGCTATCCAGGGTACGTGGCCTGGTGCCGCAAGGTGGAAAGCGGCTATCGCGTGGGCATTTCGTTTACCGACGAACATGCCTTGTTCGGCGCGCGAATGGGGGAACAAGCATGCCGGATAGAACGCTACTGCCGCCAGCACGATGATGCACAGCCGACACCGCTGCAGTTCGAGGCCCTGGCCCGAGAGTGGGTGGCGCGTCATGCTCTGGAGTTCTCCCACGAAGCGTTTGTGCAGCCGGCGCGGGATTAAACCCGCCCAGCCCATTGTCGCGGGCCCGTATTACGCGCTAAGGTTCCTCCCCCCTGCATCCAAATCATGCTGTGCACCGCCGCACGGGAATGGCTGGCGGCCAGCACCCGTGACCCTGACGAGTAACACGATGGCTGATTTACCGATCAATGACCTAAACGTCGAATCCAACGAGACCCTGATCACCCCAGATCAGCTCAAGCGCGAAATCCCGTTGAGCGAGTCTGCCCTGCAGACCGTCACCAAGGGCCGCGAAGTCATTCGAAACATTCTTGACGGCACCGACCACCGCCTGTTTGTGGTAATCGGCCCTTGCTCGATCCACGACCTCAAGGCCGCCCACGAATACGCCGAACGTCTCAAAGTGCTGGCAGCGGAAGTGTCCGACACCTTGTACCTGGTCATGCGCGTCTACTTCGAGAAACCGCGCACCACCGTTGGCTGGAAGGGTTTGATCAACGACCCGTACCTGGACGACTCGTTCAAGATCCAGGACGGTCTGCACATCGGCCGTCAATTGCTGCTGGACCTGGCAGAAATGGGCCTGCCCACCGCCACCGAAGCGCTGGACCCGATTTCCCCGCAGTACCTGCAGGACCTGATCAGTTGGTCGGCCATCGGTGCGCGCACCACCGAATCCCAGACCCACCGCGAAATGGCGTCCGGCCTGTCGTCGGCCGTGGGCTTCAAGAATGGCACCGACGGCGGCCTGACCGTGGCGATCAACGCGCTGCAGTCGGTGTCCAGCCCTCACCGTTTCCTGGGTATCAACCAGGAAGGCGGCGTCTCCATCGTCACCACCAAGGGCAACGCCTACGGTCATGTGGTGCTGCGGGGCGGCAACGGTAAGCCCAACTACGACTCGGTCAGTGTCGCGCTGTGCGAACAGGCGCTTAACAAAGCCAAGATCAAGCCGAACATCATGGTTGACTGCAGCCACGCCAACTCCAACAAGGACCCGGCCCTGCAGCCGCTGGTAATGGAAAACGTCGCCAATCAGATCCTGGAAGGTAACCAGTCGATCATCGGCCTGATGGTCGAGAGCCACTTGAACTGGGGCTGCCAGGCCATTCCAAAGGACTTGGCCGATTTGCAGTACGGTGTATCGATCACCGATGCCTGCATCGATTGGGCCGCCACCGAAAACACCTTGCGCAGCATGCACGCCAAGCTCAGGGACGTATTGCCCAAGCGCACACGCGGCTGAACCCGCCTCGTATCGCGCACACAAAAACGCCGGGCTGAACCCGGCGTTTTTGTGTGCAGTTGTCTAAAACTTACAGCTTTGCAGCATGGCGCTGATGGCGCTCCATGTAGCGCTCCACGTAGGAGCAGGACGGGATCACCGTATAGCCCGCCTTTTCTGCGAACTGCAACGCCTCCTCGGTCAACGCCGCCGCAATGCCACGGCCTCTTAGCGCGTTGGGCACGAAGGTGCGATAGATATCCAGGGTCTGCTTGCCGAGATCCATGTAGGTCAGGTAGGCACGATGACCGTCCACAGTGGTCTCGAACTGATGACCTGTCTGGTCATGGTGGATGGACAACGCCTCGCTCATCACTACTCCTCGCGGGTCTTGGTGTGTGCCCCTTACCTTACCGATGTTTTTCCGGCGAAGGAACATCTACGCCAACCCGTGCCGGTTTCGACAACGAGAAACCTATAGCGCTCACAACCAGCCCGTAGGGAATAGTAGGCACCAATCCTGCAATTGCTCAAGGCGCATGCACCATCCCCCGCCGCTGGCGGATATAGAAAGGGCTTCGACCTCTGGAAGATCGAAAGCCTGAACATTGCCGGCAGTTGAACCTTGAGACGAACAGGCGCTCTTAAAGTCACCTCTACATGCTTAAAAAGATGCCTGTCCAGACGCCATCAGGCGCAACGAAAGTGCCTGGGTAGTTATATAATTTTTCATCTGTGTACAAGGCGCAACGCATGCCGGCCGGCCCTCTCAGCTGACCTTCAGCGGTGTGCACGGGCAAAAAATTGAACAGTTTTTATACAACCCTACGAAAGGTTAGCCAAAACAGATTCGCTGCGAGAATTTTTTTTGCTTCTTGCGCAACGTCAGTTTACTTACTACAAGTAATGGGTAGTATGTACGCCGGCTATAAGCTCAATCTGAGAAGTAGCCATTTAACAGAAAGTCCTTGAAGGGGAACACGATGAACAACGTTCTGAAATTCTCTGCTCTGGCTCTGGCCGCAGTTCTGGCTACCGGTTGCAGCAGCGTCTCCAAAGAAACCGAAGCTCGTCTGACTGCAACTGAAGACGCAGCAGCTCGCTCCCAGGCTCGTGCAGACGAAGCCTACCGTAAAGCTGATGAAGCTCTGGCTGCTGCTCAAAAAGCACAACAGACTGCTGACGAAGCTAACGAGCGCGCTCTGCGCATGCTTGAAAAAGCTAGCCGCAAGTAATAGTCCCTCGGGGTTGTTACCAAGCCGATCCATTTTTGGATCGGCTTTTTATTGCCTGGAGTTCCCCATGAACCCGGCCAATAAAAAACCCGCCGCGGCGCGAGGCCGTGGCGGGTTCAGAAGGACGCAGGCTTACTGCTGCAGATCGATCGGCGCACTGGAAACCATGGGCGCCGCGCCAGGCACGCCGATTTCGGTGGGCAAGCCGTCTTCCGCCGCCACTACATCACGCACCTGATCCCAGTTCACCCGCAGGTTATTGGCCAGGTCTTCACGCTTGAGCAGGGCGTTGATCACAGCGGTGTGCTTGTCGACCACCGACGGCGTACCGTCATCGTTCAAGGGCGTGTGCGCCTCCAGGTACACCTTGCCGCCACTGCTGCCGAACTTGTAGGCATCGTTGATGATGCGCACCGATGTGCCCACCGGCACCATGCCGGCCATCTCCAGCACGTTGTTGTTGAACATACGGAAGCAGCCATGGCTGGTACGCGTGCCGATACCGAACTTCATGTTGGAGCCGTGGATCAGGTAACCCGGCGTGCCCAGGGTGAATTTGAACGGGCCCAACGGGTTGTCCGGCCCGGCGGGCACCACGTTGGGCAGCGGGTCGCCATTGGCGGCATGCTCGGCCTTGATCGAGGCCGGCGGCGTCCAGGTCGGGTTCGGCGTCTTGGCGATGATACTGGTGTGGGCAATCGGCGAGCCCCATCCTTCACGACCGATCCCCAGCGGGAACGTGTACACCACGTCCTGCCCCTTGGGGTAGTAATAAAGCCGGTATTCCGCGAGGTTGATCACAATACCCTCGCGCGGCCCCGGCGGCAGGATGAAGCGCGTCGGCAGCACAATCTCCGTACCCGCGCCCGGCAACCAGGCATCCACGCCAGGGTTGGCGGCAACCATCTCCGAATAGCCCAGATCATAGGTGGTGCCCAGGTCGGCAAAGGTGTCTTCGTACTTGGCCTTGATCACTTGGACCTGGCCGACGATGTCTTCGCCCGGAGGGGGCAAGGGCAACTGCAGGGCCGCCGCCGGGCCGGCCGCACACAGGGCAGCAAGAGACAGGCAGCAGGTAACGACGGAAAGGCGCGAGAACATCCGAAAAATCCTTCGCAGAACGACGGGTAGGTTAAAGACGAATCGCTAGCTTACAACTTATAGCCCCACGCCTGCAGCTGCTTCTAAAGCTCAAACCGCAGTTCCGGCCAGATCGGCGGGGTGCCGCGCTTTTGGGATTCAAGGATAGCCCGGCACAGGGGGCACAGGCGCTGATCCTGGAAGATCGAACGATCCACCAGCGACCAGCGTGGCTGGGCCGGCAATAAAGTGCCGCACAGCGTACGGTCGATGGAGCCGCCCAGTTCCAATTGACGCGTCACCAGATGCACCCGCACTTCCTGGCAGGCGAACAGATCCAGCTGCTCGTCCGGCTCGATCAGTTGGTAATTAAACAGGGACCAGGCAGGACGCGACATCGAGGGCTCCAAATCAGGGGGGCGCCACCTTAGCCGAAAGCCTGCCGGTAGAAAAGCGTCATAACAGCGGTTTGAGCGATGGCCAGACATTTTCCAGCAACTTGTCCTGGGCACCCACCGCCGGGTGCAGGCCATCGGCCTGCATCAGCTCGGGATGACCGCCGACCCCCTCCAGGAAAAACGGCACCAGCGGCACCTTTTTTTGCTGCGCCACATCGCCGAAGACTTTGTTGAAAGCCTCGACGTAGCGCTTTCCATAATTGGGTGGAATCTGCATGCCCAGCAGGAGCACCTTCGCTCCGCTGTCCTGAGACTGCTGAATCATCGAAGCAAGATTTTGTTGCAATTGCGCAGGTGGCTGGCCGCGCAGGCCGTCATTGCCGCCCAACTCGATAACCACCACCTGCGGCTTATGCGCCGCAAGCGCCGCCGGCAGCCGCGCGAGGCCGCCGGCACTGGTGTCGCCGCTGATGGAAGCGTTGACGACTTTATCGTCGAAACCTTCCTTCTTGAGGCGTTGCTCCAGCAATGCCACCCACCCTTTGCGGGTATCCAGGCCGAAACCGGCACTGATACTATCGCCAACGATCAGGACTGTACCCGCCGCTGCGTTCTGCGCCATGCACATCAAGGCCAGGCCAGCACTCAAAAACCACATTCGCATCGGATTCTCCATGGGCGCAAGCATTCTCACCGCGCGGAACCTTAGCCAAGTGGTTCCCAGCGCGGAAGGTGAACTGACTATCCTGCACGAACTGAGCCTGGAACTGAACAAGGGCGACAGCCTGGCTATCGTCGGCAGTTCAGGTTCCGGCAAATCCACGCTCCTGGGCCTGCTGGCCGGCCTCGACCTGCCCAGCGGTGGCGAAGTCACCCTCGCCGGGCGTGCCTTAAGCAGCCTCGACGAAGACCAAAGGGCGCGCATCCGCGCCGAGCATGTGGGCTTCGTTTTCCAATCCTTTCAACTGCTCGACAGCCTCAACGCCCTCGAAAACGTCATGCTGCCGCTGGAACTGGACGGCCGTAAAGACGCCCGCGAACGCGCCAGGCACCTGCTGGAGCGCGTGGGCCTGGGCCAGCGCCTGACCCACTCGCCACGTCAGTTATCCGGTGGCGAGCAGCAACGCGTGGCGATTGCCCGCGCGTTCGCCGCCGAGCCGGACGTGCTGTTCGCCGATGAACCCACCGGCAACCTCGACAGCCACACCGGCGAGCGCATCAGCGACCTGCTGTTCGAACTCAATAAAGAGAGCGGCACGACCCTGGTGCTGGTCACCCACGACGAGCGCCTGGCCCACCGTTGCCGACGCCTGATCCGCCTTGAAGCCGGCCTGATGGTCGCGCCCCTGGAGCCTTGATGGCACGTTTGCCGCTGTTGCGTCTGTTAAGCCTTGCCATGCGCCAACTATTGCGCGATGCCCGTGCCGGTGAATTGCGCGTATTGTTCTTCGCCCTGCTGGTGGCCGTGGCGGCCAGCACCGCCATCGGTTACTTCGGCGCGCGCCTTAACGGCGCCATGCTGCTGCGTGCCACCGAGTTTCTCGGCGCCGACCTGGTTCTCGAAGGCAGCTCCCCGGCGCGACCCGAACAGGTCCGGTCCGGCACCGAACTGGGCCTGGATCATGCGCGCGTGGTGGAATTCTCCAGCGTGATTGCCACCGACAATGGCATCCAGCTGTCCAGCATCAAGGCCGTCAACGAACAGTACCCGCTGCGCGGTGCGCTCAAAAGCGCAGCCGCGCCCTTTGCCGAAGAAACGCCGGGCGGCGGTCCGAAACCCGGTGAAGCCTGGGTGGAGGCGCGCCTGTTGACGGCGCTTGACCTCAACGTCGGCGACAGCATCGATGTGGGTATGAAAACCCTGCGCCTGGCGCGCGTGCTCACTTATGAGCCGGACCGCGCCGGTAATTTCTACAGCCTCACGCCCAGGGTGATGATCAACCTCGCCGACCTGGAGGCCACCGGCGTGGTACAGCCTGGCAGCCGTGTCAGCTACCGCGAACTGTGGCGCGGACCGCAGGGCAGCACCGCGCTGCAAACCTATCGCGACCTGATCAAACCCGGCCTTGCCGCCAACCAGCGACTGCAGGACTCACGGGACGGCAACCAACAGATCGGCGGAGCCCTGGGCAAGGCCGAGCGTTACCTGAACATGGCCAGCCTGGTGGCCGTGCTGTTGGCGGGGGTGGCGGTCGCCCTGTCGGCCAACCGCTTCGCCACGCGCCGTTTTGACGCGAGTGCGCTGTTGCGCTGCCTGGGGTTGTCACGCAGCGAGGCCATGCTGCTGTTCAGTCTGCAACTGAGCGTACTGGGCCTGCTGGCCAGCCTCACCGGGGCCCTGCTCGGCTGGCTGGCGCAGTTTGGCCTGTTCTATTTTCTGCATGATCTGTTGCCGGCGGATGTGCCGCCGGGCGGTCTGTTACCGGCCGTGGCGGGGATCGGCACCGGCCTGGTCGCCCTTGCCGGCTTTGCCTTGCCACCCTTGGCTGCACTCGGTCGCGTACCGCCGCTGCGGGTGTTGCGCCGCGACCTGCTGCCGATCCCGTCCAGCACCTGGGTGGTCTACGGCGCCGCATTATTCGCCCTGGGCCTGATCATGTGGCGTCTGAGCCTCGACCTGGTGCTGACCTTCGCCCTGCTCGGCGGTGGCGTGGTGGCCGCTTTGGTGCTGGGTGGCCTGCTTCTGCTGCTGTTGCAAAGCCTGCGTCGACTGCTGGCCGGTGCAACCCTGCCCTGGCGCCTGGGCCTGGGCCAACTGCTGCGCCACCCCTTGGCTGCGGCTGGCCAAGCGTTGGCGTTCGGCCTGATCCTGCTGTCCATGGGCTTGATCGCTCTGTTGCGCGGCGAACTGCTCGACACCTGGCAGAACCAGTTGCCCAAGGACGCGCCCAATTATTTCGCCCTGAACATCCTGCCGGCCGACAAGGAGGCTTTCGGCGCACGCCTGCTGGAAGTCCAGGCGCAATCGGCTCCCCTGTACCCGGTAGTGCCCGGACGGCTGATCAGCATCAATGGTGAACCGGTGCAGGAAATCGTCAGCAAGGACTCCAGCGGTGATCGCGCCGTGCAGCGCGATCTCAGCCTGACCTGGGCCGCCGACCTGCCACCGGGCAATGCCCTGACGGAAGGCACATGGTGGCCGCCGCAACCTTCAGACGATATTCCCGGCGTTTCGGTCGAGGCCAAGGTAGCGCAAAGCCTCAAACTCAAGCTCGGCGACCATCTGATCTTCACTATAGGCGGGGAAAATCGCGAGGCGCGGGTCACCAGCCTACGCACCATCAACTGGGACAACTTCCAGCCCAACTTCTTCATGATTTTCCAACCCGGCACCTTGAAGAACCTGCCCACCACGTACCTGACCAGTTTTTACCTGGCACCGGGTCATGATCAGCAGATCGTGGACCTGTCCCGCGCGTTTCCAGCCGTGACCATCCTGCAGGTGGAGGCGCTGCTGGAGCAGTTGCGCAGCATCCTTGCCCAGGTGACCCTGGCCGTGGAATACGTGCTGTTGTTCGTATTGGCCGCAGGCATGGCGGTGCTGTTTTCCGGCCTGCAAGCGACACTGGATGAACGCATCCGCCAGGGCGCGCTGTTGCGGGCGCTGGGTGCCGAGCGCACATTGCTGGTGACGGCCAGGCGCATCGAGTTCGGCCTGCTGGGTGCCGTCAGCGGGTTGCTGGCGGCGCTGGGCACCGAGCTGGTGACCTGGGTGCTGTACCGCTATGCGTTCGACCTGGCCTGGCACCCTCACCCGTGGCTATTGCTGCTGCCGGTGATAGGTGCTGTGTTGATCGGAGGGGCCGGCGTATTCGGCACGCGCCGTGCGCTCAATGCCAGCCCGCTTACCGTGCTGCGCGAAGGTTGATTCGCCACAGGCCCGCCCCGTTCAAGGGCGGCGGGCCTGCAGCGTTCACTTTTGATACTCAATAGCGGTAATCCACCAGCACACCTCGCCGGTTGGCGTCTGCACAATCGCCTCGTCGTCCACTTCCTTGCGCAGCAGTGCGCGGGCCATCGGTGAATCGATGGAGATGTAATCCATACGGTCGTAAATCTCGTCATAGCCGACGATGCGAAACCGTTTGGTTTCTCCCTGCTCGTTTTCAATGTCGACCCACGCGCCAAAGAACACCTTGCCTTCCTGCTCAGGGGAGTACTCCACCACACGCATGTCTTCCAGGCGTTTGCGCAGGTAACGCACCCGGCGGTCGATCTCGCGCAGCAGTTTCTTGTTGTACTGGTAATCGGCGTTCTCGCTGCGGTCTCCCAGCGAGGCCGCCCAGGTGACTTTACGCGTGGTGTCCGGGCGCTTTTCGCGCCACAGGTAATCCAGCTCTTTCTTCAGCGCCTCATGACCTTCTTTGGTAATCAGCTTGGTACTCAAACGCTTGCATCCCCGGCAATGTCCATGAACGCCGATGCTCCAGAGTCTCGGCCCTGGTGTCGACTGACTGAGGTGGATGATAAATGAACCGCGCAAAGTAGCCAGCGTCGCCAATCCTCAACCCGCCAGCCCCTGGTCCATCTCCTGCAGTGCTCTTTGCAGATTTTGACGCAAAATCGATAGGTGGGATTTAGTCAGGTTCAGCGCCTCAGCCTTCTGTTCCATGGCATGCGCCTGCACCTGCTGCTGCGTCTCGACCAGCTCCAACTCCCGCCTCTTCTCATCCATTTGCTGCTGCTCCTGCTGCAACCGCGCCTGCCAGCGCTCGAGTTCCGCCTCCCGCTCGACGACAGCGAGCTTTTGCTGGGTCAAATCCTGGGCCACCCGAGCCAGGTTTGTCAGCGTACTGTCCACTTGCGCCAAGGTATGGCGCTCCATGGGAACGGAGGGAGCCGCCTGGGGCACCGCGTCGGGCGCCTCCAGCAGCTGCGGGCTGCAAAGCTCGGCCTGCGCCTCAACCGCCGCCGGCGGGCCATCCGGCGCCGCAGGTCCCGCCTCAACCGGATCCTGCACAACCGGTTGCCGCGCACGATCCGGCGGGCTCGCGACCCGGGGCGGCGAGACCATCTGCGATGAAAAACGAATGGATGGAACAATCAGCGACGCGCTTTCAATCGCCGCCAGCGCAGGGGCCGATATCCCCAGGGTAATCACTTTCATCACCAGCGCTTTTTTGATGATTACCGAGTGATGATCTTCAGGCCTGGCAGGCGGCAACTTACAACCTTTGAGGTCGACAAAATGGTAGGGCACCTGGGGTTCGGTCCCCTCCTCCAGCTTATTGTTCGATGCAGCGGCCAGCATCAGGATCTGCTTGAACGCTTGCATCGCGATTTGCAGGTGCTCCCTGGACTCGATGCGATCCAGAAAATACCGTTCGGTCTTTTTGTGCAACGCCGCGATGTAGACCCTGGAGCTGCCGGGCTCGACTTCTTCGTCCAGGCTGTAGACAAGAAAATTGGAAGCGATCTGAGTCACCGCAAACCCACAGAGCAAGGCACCGTTGACCGGAGCATCCTGGCCGTTACGCTCAAGAACAAGAGTACGTAGAAGCATCATAGTAATCAGGCCTGATTTCAAAGGACGAAGGTTTATATAAACATCTGACACATGGATATCTAGATACACATCAATTGTTTCAGCGAAGCCCCAAGAAGGAACGTAGGACTTGTCTTATTAGTCCTGAGCACCGTTCCCAAAACCAGATAATCACCGTAACCTTTTTTCGCCTTGCCCCCTCACTCTCCGCCACACTTATTCGACAATAAAAATGATTGAAATAAGCAAGCTCAATAAAACCCTAGGCAACAGAAAGATAATTAATGACTTGTCATTCAGTTCCATTCAAAAGGAATGCCTGGGTTTATTCGGAGATGACGACAGCGCCAAGACCACGCTATTGAAATTGATAGCAGGGGCGATCCCACCGTGCAGCGGACATATTAAAATCGACACGCTGGATACACGTACCCATTCCATCAAGGCTAGAAAGCTAATCGGCTATCAAGTCGAACAAGGGCTGAGCCACCCCACCATAACCGTTAATAAAGTGCTTCATTACATGGCCGCCATTCGCGGCTTCAGCGGCAATGAAAAACGCTGGCGGGTAGCCGAAGCCGTTGCGCGCCTGGAATTGCTGGCGGTGCTGAATACGCCGCTCGACGCATTGCCCATAGACCTGAAACGCAAAGTCGCAATTGCGCAGGCCGTCCTGCATACCCCCACCGTGTTGCTGCTCGATCAACCCACGCAAGGGCTGGCCCCCGACCAGATATACGCGTTCAAAGAGACCGTGCAGGCGTTGACGCAAGAGATGACGGTCATCATCGCGTCGCGCAATGCCGAGCACCTGAGTGAACTGTGCACGCGCGCGCTCATCATTACCGATGGGCAACTGGTGGCTGACGCCCCTTTGCTCGACCTGCAGCGCAACTCCCGGCACTGCCAGGCGGTGACGCTCAGCGCCGACACACCACTGGATTTATTGTCCCTGGCCGTATTGCCCGGTGTCGCCGGCATCGAAGAACACCGTCATGCTCCCGGTACAGTGACCGTACTGGCCATGCCTGGGCACGCGATCTACCCGCATATCAATACGCTGATCGCCAACCGTCGCTGGAAAATAAACACATGGCGCCTGGAACCCGGCCGCCTGAGCGATCCACGGCAAAACCCGAGCCAGTTGGGGTCCCTGTGAAGTTGATCCCGGTGATTTTCAAACGACAGTTGGGCTGCTACCTCTCGACACCCGCCACCTACTTGAGTGTCGCCCTGTTTCTAGCACTGTCCATGGCCGGAGGCGTCCACATCAACCAGTGGCCCGGACAGGAGATTGTCGATCTGGGGGCATTCGTTCAGTTACATCCGTGGTTGCACTTATTGCTGATACCCGCCTTGGCCACGCAACTATGGTCGGACGAGTCCAACGCCGGCTTTATCGAACTTCTACCCACACTTCCCATCACCACGGCCGAACTTTCCATCGGCAAGTTCCTCGCAGCCTGGTGCGTGGCAGGCATGGCCTTGAGCCTTATGTTTCCGGTGGTTATCGCCATCAACTACCTCGGCAACGCAGACAACGGTGTTATCGCCTCGCAACTGACCGCAAGCTGGCTGCTGGCAGGCAGTTATCTTTCGATCGGCGGTTTTATTTGCACGTTAACACGTCACCGCATAGTTATTTTCGTACTCACACTGGGCTTATTACTGATTGCCAGTGGGCTTTCTTATGTCGTAGATGCGTTGGAACATCAATTGCCTATTCAAGTGCTGGAAAGTTTGAGTGCGCTTAGCCCATTTTCAAGATTCGCGCTGATCGACAATGGTCAGTATCTGCTCCATGACAGCCTGTATTTCATCAGCGTGATTTTCGCCTTCCTGACTGCTACCACAGTCACTCTCAATTCGAAGTACCGCTGAGAAGGAAGCTCAACATGGGATCCCTGCTGCGCACCGGCATGACACTGATTGTCATCGCACTGACGTTCCTGGCGTTCAACCTGGTCTGGCTTGGAAAACTTCCCAATCCCCAGTGGGACTTTTCCCAACAGGGCATTCATTCCCCACCGGCCCCGATAAAACGCTGGTTGAATACGTTGGAACATCCAGTGGACCTGTACTACTTCAACGCGCACAACGCCCCAAATCGAACTCAGGCGCTGAACCGACACGGCAAGCGCATTGAACAGCGGCTCAAAGACTATGAAAAACGGGCCAAGGGTATGATCAATCTGCACGTGATTGATCCACTGCCTTTTTCGGAAGATGCCTATAAGGCCAGTCTGTACGGCCTGAGCGAAGATATGGGTTTTCTCGGCCTGATCGGTACGCGCGCGGGAGTGGGCGTACAGCGTATCGAATCATTGCGCCTCGACCACGAACCGTTGCTTGACTACGAAATCAGCCACCTGATCTATAAGTTGCAGCATCCAGAACGCCCCAGCGTGGGGCTGCTGTCCGGGATACCGCTGGGCGAACCCGCGGGTCGATTGATGGGTGAGCTGCGGCGTCATCTCACGTTTATCGACCTGCAACCGACCGGCCAACGCGTGCCCGAACAGCTCAAGGCACTGATGGTCGTGCAGCCAAGCCTGCTGCCGGAACGCGCCTTGTATGAGATCGAACAGTTTGTGTTGAAAGGCGGGAAATTGCTGATGTTCATCGACCCGTTGAGCGAACAGCGTACGCAAGCAGCACCCGATAATCCCAAGGTCGGTGAGTTGCTGGCTGCCTGGGGCCTGCACATGCCCGAAAGAAAGGTGCTGATCGACAGTCTTTACGGGTCCACGCCGGCACCTGGGCTCATGAAGCCCGGCATACCTGCGCTGGCGCGACTCAACTTGCCACGCCAGGCCATGAACAAAAACGACGTCAGCACCTGGCGATTGAACACCGTTGCGGTTTCCAGCAGCGGCGTCCTCTCGCCGCTCAACGGCAGCGCTGCAACCTTCACGCCGTTATTGCAAGGCTCCTGGCAGGCCGTGTTGCCGGAGGTTGCGCTCTTGGAGCCCATCACCCCGATGGCTTCATCAACGGACAGAGTGGCCTCCCCTGTGATCGCCGCCCGCATCGAAGGGCCGGCGTATTCGATATTTCCCGATGGCCTCAAGGGCCAGCCGCCGGGTGTGCAGAAAGCCGCGCAGATACAGGTCGTAGTAGTCGCCGACACTGATCTGCTGATGGACCAGGACGCCGGCGCGGCGCCAACTGACAACGCACTGTTTATCTTGAACACGTTGGATAACCTGTCCGCCCTGGAGCCGCTTGCAAGCCTGCGTCCACGTGCGCCCCCATCGGCGAACCTGCTCGGCAAGATGCGCGAAGACGCCGAACACGCCTATCGCGCCAAAGCGATTGAACGGGAGCGCCGCCTGCAGGAAACGGAACAGCAATGGCGGCGACTGAACCCGGCGACGCTCACGCTTGGCTCCCAGGCCGTGGACACCAGCACCCAACTGCAAGCCCTCAACAAGGAACGGCTGCGCCTGCCGATAGAGCTGCACGCCTTGAGAGCCGACGCCTATGCGCAGGTGCGCCACCTGGAACGAACGATCAAGCTGGTAGTGATACTCGCTGTGCCCTTGATGCTGTGCCTGGTGGCCTGGCTGCTCCACGGCGTGCAGCGTCGCCGTCGCGTGGCGTTTGACAACCAGGTCCGCTGAGGGCTCAGCGCCGTGCGATCAGGCCCTGCCGGGCAATGCGAGTCAGTTGGCGGATCACTTCTTCGGCGTCGTCGGCGTTGGGCGCCTGGATGACTGCAAGGTCGAAGCTGTCACTGGCAAACCGAGCCAGCGAGTCGCCATCTTCGACAAACTGGATCAGGAACGCAGACGGGCGCCCGCTGCGACGCGGCCAGCCATCCAGATAACGCAGGAGCGTCGGCTGGTGCTTGCCGCCAAGGAGAATTTTCGGATTACGTTGAGTGAGGTCCGCGGTGATCGGGGCCAGGCGTATAAGGGGGCGTAGTGCATTCATCGTGTCGTGTCTCTGCCTCAAAAGTCTGCGGGCAGGTGAGAGGCAACACCGAACCAGCGCTTTAGCGGTATTTCGAAGGTACCTCACGAGGGAGAACACACTTCTGTCGGGCTGCATTGAGTCCCGGTGGCGCCCCGCAATTAGCTGTTTAAATCGGCGCATGAACGGCATCCTAGAGAAGCCGGAGGGGCAGTGTCAAGAATCCCGAGCAACGAAAAGGCCCACGCGAGCGTGGGCCTTTTCAGAGACTTGCAGGTAGGTCAGTGGGCGATGGCGCGGTCGGCGGAGAGCCTGCCGGCACCTTCCAGCAATACCGCCAGCGTGCCGCCCAGCAAGGCCAGTGCAAACTCATAACCGTTGTTGGCCATAAACAGGCCGTTATGAATATGCACCGAGAAGATCGCCACCAGCGTCAGGATGGTCAAGCCCAGCGCCGCCGGGCGCACCAGCAGGCCGATGATCAAGGCCAGGCCGGCGAAGAACTCGGTGCCACCCGAGAGCAATGCCATCAGGGTGCCCGGCGCCAGGCCGATGCTTTCCATCCACTGGGCGGTGCCTGCCAGGCCGTAGCCGCCAAACCAGCCAAAGAGTTTTTGCGAACCATGGGCCGCGAAAATGATGCCGACAACAATACGCAGGACAGTCAGGCCATAACCGGCGCGGGTGGACAACAGGCTTTTAATCAGTGGGCTCATGGTACGCATCCTTCGGAAAGTAGGGTTGGTTGGCCGCCATATTAATCAGTTTAGGCAATGATAAAAGCCGAAAAAGTGCGCCATTGATATCGATAAAATCGATTATTTGCGTGAGGCGACTTTCGTTGCGGTCGGCTCCAGGGACTCCCGCTCCCGATCAAACGCCAGGTAGTACTTATTGACGCTGTTGACATAGCTGACAGCCCCCATGCCGACCTGCTCCATGGCGATGCGCTCGACCTGGAAGAACCACTGGTTGGGGTTGAGCCCACGGCGCCTGGCCTCGGTGCGCATCCCTTGAACGCGCTCCGGCCCCATGTTGTAGGCCGCCAGCACAAATGCCATGCGCTCGCGCTCGTTAAGCTTGGGGCTGGCAAAGAATTTTCGGCGGATCATCGCCAGGTAACGCGCGCCGGCCTGCACGTTACCATCAAGGTTCTCGATATTATTGACGCCCACCCGCTGCGCCGCCGAAGGCGTGATTTGCATCAGCCCGGTAGGGCCGCCGCTGTTGCGCGCGCTGGGGTCCAGAGCGGACTCCTTGAACGCCAACGCCGCCAGGTTCAGCCAGTCCATGCCCTGCTCACCTGCATGCTTTTGCAGGATCGGGCGCAGTTTTTCCAGGCGCTGTCGGTCGACGCGGGCCAAAGGGTTGCGCACCTGGTAGAGACGCCGGTAAATGCGCTGAAACGCCACGTCCTGGTCAGCCGGCGTGCGATACGTCTTAAGGAATCGATCGATACTGGCCCGCAGCATTGACGCGTCCTGGCGCACAAACCAGTACTCGTCGCCGGACTCACTGATGGCCACCTGCTTGTCGAAACGCAACTTGGGCAGGATCTTCGACCAACGCTCGGCAATCGGTTTTTCGACAATGGTCAGGTGGAAGATCCCAGCCTGCACCATCTCCAGCACGTCTTCCACAGCGAGGGTCGGGTCAACCCACTCCACTTTGATAGGGGGCTGCTTATGCAGCGCCAGTTTCTGGTTGACCTGGCTGATGGCATCCGCCGCTGCGCTGCCGGTGGTCAATGCCAACGTCCGACCGGACAATTGCTCCAGCTTGGTAAAGCGCCGCTCACCTTTGACCCCCACCAGCCACAGCGGCACATCGCTGGCGATCGGGTCGCTGGGGCTGATCTTATGCGCCGCCTTTATATCCAGCAGCTCACCGGGCGCGACCAGGTCGCCTTCACCACGGGCCAGCGCGCCGAGCAACTGGTCCTTGGCCTTGGGAATGATTTTGAGGTTGATTGCCTGACCATCGCGGGCATGGCCATTGAGGTACTGCTCGAACGCGCGCAGGCGGTGATATTCCACGCCGATCGCCTGGCCCTGTACTTCGCCGGAGCTGTTGCGACTCTGGTTGACCAGCACGCGCAAAGTACGGCTTGAGCGGATCTCGGCCAGATCGCGGACTTTGCCGGGTTTAGTCACCTCCAGCGGGCCGTCCAGACGCGCGACCGCCGCCATGGGCAGCAGCAGCGCGAGGCATAACATCAACAATGCTGAGGGTCGGATCATCCGCTCTCCGGAAAGAATACTGCCCAGCGCACTTGGGAAAACGAGGGGCTGGGGGTCAGAAACAGAGCGCTTTCAGCGCAGGCTTCGCGTGCAACGCGAGCACGGGCAAGGCACTTAGCCATCAACCATGTCGGTCGCAACGTTCAAAGACAGCTTTAAACCGTTGTAGTTCTTGGTTTTTCTTATAAATCTACAGCTCTGATATGCTTTCCGGCCGCAGGCGGAGATAGCACCATGCAACTCATTGATATCGGCGTCAACCTGACCAACGCCAGTTTCGACGATAAACACCAGGCGGTTCTCGACCGTGCCTATGCCGCCGGCGTGCAGCAATTGATCCTCACCGGCACCAGCGTCGACGGCAGCGAGCAAGCCCTGGAACTGTGCGTAAAACTCGATCCAGACGGCCAACGCCTGTTCAGCACGGCCGGCATACACCCTCACTCTGCCAGCGATTGGAACGGCGACAGCGCTCAGCGTCTACGCGGTCTGCTCAGCGAGCCGCGAGTGCGTGCGGTGGGTGAGTGCGGCTTGGATTTCAATCGGGATTTCTCCCCACGCCCGCAACAGGAAAAGGTCCTGGAGGCGCACCTGGCCCTGGCCGTCGAACTGAAATTGCCAGTGTTCCTGCACGAGCGTGACGCCAACCAGCGCCTGCTGGAGATCCTCAAGGACTACCGCGACCACCTTACCGCCGCCGTGGTGCATTGCTTCACCGGCGAACGGCAGGCGCTGTTCAGCTATCTCGATCTGGATTTGCACATTGGTATCACCGGCTGGATCTGCGATGAACGCCGTGGGACCCATTTGCATCCGCTTGTCAGAGAAATCCCCCGAGGCCGTCTGATGCTGGAGAGCGACGCGCCTTACCTGTTGCCACGCACGCTGCGACCCAAACCGAAAAACGGCCGCAACGAGCCCGCGTATCTAGGGGAAGTGCTGCGCGAAGTCGCCCTGCACCGCCAGGAAAGCGTGGAAGACCTGGCCCAACACAGCACCGCCAGCGCCCGTAGGTTTTTCGGGTTGCCTACGCTGGATTGATGCGGCGCATTGACCCATGTCAAAACCGGTTTCCTGAATAGCGGCACAATACTGGCACCTTGCCAATGCTGCTTTCGCTATCAGAGAAAACCTTCCATGGGTGCCTGGCTTAGCAATATCTCGTTGAAATACAAATTCTGGGCCGTCAACGCGGTCGCTTTTGTCACCACTCTGCTGCTGGTGCTATATGCCGTGCACCTCGAACAGCAGGCCCGTAGCGCGCAATCCTACGCGTCCGCGCAAGCCCAGGCGCAATTGCTCAGCGCCTGGCCGGCCGATAAGGCGGTGCCGAAAGGTGAACTATGGCTGACGTTCCCGCGCGGCAAAGCCCCACAGCTGGCTGATCAGGATCTGTCAGCCCTGAACGACGCCAGCGGCTGGGTCGAGCTCAACCACCTGCCGTTGTTCGGTGAAAATGTTCTGATCGGCGCGCAAGTCGTGGCCCGCGCGGACGGCCAACAACTCGCCGCGCTCGCCTATGCGCCCAGCCTGAGCCAGGTGTTCAGCGAACGCTTCACCCATTACGCCGTGGCGGTATTGATCCTGATGCTGGCGATGCTCTGCGCCTCCCAGTTGTTGATCCGCTTCCTGCTCAGCCAGCTCAACACCCTCAAGGACGTCATGCTGCATGTGGAGAAAACCGGCGATCTCTCGGCCCGCGTGCCATTGGTCGGCAAGGATGAAGTCGGCCAGATGGCCAGCGCATTCAACGCCATGCAGGCCGGCTACCAACGCGTGGTCAACACCGTGGCGCGCACCGCCCGGCAGCTCGACGAGGGTGCCGCGCGCCTGGCCAGCAGCATGAACGACGTGCAGCACGGCATGCTCGGCCAGCAAAGCGAAACCGACCAGGCCGCCACTGCAATCAATGAAATGACCGCCACCGTGCACCATATCGCCCAGCATGCCGGCGCTACCCGCGACCTGTCTAAAACCGCCGACACCCTGGCGGGCAGCGGCCGCGAGGTAGTGACCCGTGTGCAACGCTCGATTGCCGGGCTGTCCACCGGTGTGCAGCAGACCGCCGAAATGATCCAGAAACTCGCCGAAGACAGTCAAAAAATCAACGGCGTGGTCAGCGTGATTCACAGCATTGCCGAACAGACCAACCTGCTGGCCCTCAACGCCGCCATCGAAGCCGCACGCGCCGGCGAAATGGGCCGCGGTTTCGCCGTGGTCGCCGACGAAGTGCGCAATCTGGCCAAACGCGTGCAAAGCTCTACCGACGAAATCACCCGCATGGTCTCGGCCCTGCAAGCCGGCACCCGCGACGCGGTGGACTTTATGCAGGAAAGCTCATTCAAGGCCGACGACTGCGTGCAACAGGCCCAGGACGCCGGTGCCGCCCTCGCCGACATCACCGACGCCGTGGCGCAGATGCGCGAGAGCAACACCCAGATCGCCGTCGCGGCCGAACAGCAAAGTCATGTCGCCGAAGAGATGAACCGCGCCGTGGTGAGCATCCGCGATGTGACCGAAAACACCGTGCAACAGACCGTGGACTCCGCCACCACCAGCAATGACCTGGCCACCCTCGCTGGGGAGTTGAGCAAGGCGATTGGGCAACTGAAGCTGTAGGAGTATTCAAGCTGTAATCCTCTACCTACAACAACACCACAATTTGCCCGCATTTTTGGCGAAATATCCTCGCTCTTCCGGCGAATAACGCCGACTTTCTTGCTCTGACAATCCCTCCAAAGTCTCTCGCCTGATCACACAGTGCGAGGGATTGCAGATGGTTCTTCCGATAAAAGCTCCGGTCGACGGGGCCGCCTCATGATGGGCGCGACCAGCCAGACCATTGGCTTTCTGGTACTCGCCGCCCTGGATGTAAAGACCCGCGACGTCGAGTCCGTGCTCAGGGATTTTCGCGGATGCCTCAATAGTTACGACGCCTGGGCCGAGACTGTCCTCAGCTTTTCGGCGCTGAATATCGAGCAGGTGTTCAAGGCCGGAGATGAAGCGGAGCGGGTCGCGCCGATCAACCGCTCGCTGTTCCCCAGCAGCACCGTTGCAGCATGCCGGGCCGACGGCACCTTGACCTTGGTGCATCGGTTCCAGAGTTCACGGTTCGTACCCATCGGCAATACACCGGTGATCCTCCAGCGCGTCGATGCAGACGGCACGCTGCTGGGCGAGCCGATTCATAAAACCATCGGGTCCAGCGGCATTCTTGAAGTCAAGGAATGCGAACGCAACCAGCGCTACCGCATCCACTTCTACCCGAATGTATCCGCCGCGCATTTCAAGGCGCTGTACGCCTCTTATCAGGCGGTCATCACGCCGCTGGAGGCGTGGCTGCGCAGCGAATGGTCCGACACTTTCGAACCGCTGTGGCAGGGCTACTCCGAGGCGAACTTCCTTAAGCGCTACCTCTCGCTCCACGCCGCCTACGCGCGCGGATTCGGCGAAGCGCTGTACTCGCTGTGGGACAACCTCAAGCAACTGTTCCAGTGGCTGTCGGACCCGGTGGCCCATGCCGAGCAATGGCTGCGGTATCTGTCCCAGGCCGAGTTTGACCAGTTGCTGGCGCTCGGTGCCGACGCTATTGCGACGGGCTTGCTGATGCTCAGCGATGAGCCGTTGTTGTTCATTTACCTGGCGGCGATGGTCAGTTGGATGCGCCTGCTGCCACCGCCGTATATGAACGAGCTGCTCGGTGAAATCACCGGCGAGGTGCTGATCAACCTGCTGCTGATCTGGGCCACGGCGGGTATGGGCGTGGTGGTTCGCCTGGGCGCGCAGGTGCTGGGTGGGATCAAGTCGCGACGCGCGCGCGAGTGGTTGGAACATTTGGCCGAGCAGTTTGGCAAGGTGCGCGTCGAGGGGCACGCCGAGGTGGCCAGGCCGGTGTTGCTCGGCAGTCAGGCCACAGCGATCAACACGCCACCGGTGGGGCCGCTGAAGGTTGGGGACCAATGGGTTTCCAACCCGGTGATAGCGGCGCGCGACAAGACGCAGAGGACGGTGTTGGTGCGGCAGGAGCCTGTAGACGACACGCCGCTCGTGGCGACCAATCCTAAGGGCGATGCGGCGGCTTCTGCGGGTAAAACCGTCACCAACGGCTGCCCGGTGTCGATGGTCACCGGGGAGGAACTGCTGACCCTGACCGATGGCACGTTGGACGGGATTTTGCCGTTTGAATGGACACGGCTGTATCGCACCAGTGCGGTGGAAGTGGATGTTGGGTTGGGGGTTGGGTGGAGTCATTCGCTGGCGCAGCGGCTGGTGGTCGACGGCGACT